>NZ_JBQHUL010000007.1:0-110673 GCF_052065235.1 Blautia sp. HCP28S3_G10
CTCATATATCCACACTTAGTGGGTAAACAAGGGAGAAAAGGATGGGAGTATCCCTTCCGAAATCCAACTTAATTTTTTTAAAAAAATGTCTTGACAAATGGGTTCACTTTATAACTTTATTGAAAAATATAGTAGGGATTATGAGATCATTGATGCAGAAAAATATGGATTAAAAGAAATATCCGCTTGTTGTGTTGATTATTTTAACGCACCATTATTTTATGAATTTAGTGTTTTGTATAGAGATGCACTGGATAATGTAAGAAAACATCCTACTTCTATGAGAAGATATATGGGTGTTGTAGAGTATTAATACGGTATGTTGAACCTTTCACCTTCACCCAACCAGAGTCCCGGCACTTGCTTTATCACTTTAAATCGTGTATTATTTCTCGATAATGTCGGAAAATCCTTGATTTCACGGCAGTTCACGGTATGATAGAGTAAAAGAAAATGGAATTTTATGACATTTTTGTGACAAATGCCAAAGAAATTCATAAAATACCGAGATCAGACATATTGATTTACAGAAACGCATATGCTATAATGCCAATAGGCAAAAAAGATATGACGATGTTCCATGTGAACAAAGAACGAACCCCCGTATGTACCACCAATACATGCGAGGGTTCTTCTCTTTTTATTTCAGTGGTTGAGCATCCACTAGGCTATTCGTTGTCCTTGTTATGACTGTCTAACCATTTGCAAATGAGATGGCAAGTCACACCTGCCGCAACAGCCACCAAAAAAGATATGACTATTTCCATGTGTTCACCTCCTCCCGTTGCCGGGCATCAGTCGGTCATTTTTTGCGGACAGTTCATACATGCTATCCTTTTCTGTTCTCTGCTCCTGCGTTTGCTCTCGTTTGATTTCTCCCTCCGTATCTTCTTGGCACAAGCAGGACAATACCTTGATGCACCAGAGCCCGGGACATATTCAACGCCGCACACCGTACAATTTTTAGCGGGCATTGCTGCCCACCGTTTTGTAGGTATGATATGTAATTCATCGACAAAGCCGATGAATTTATAGTAAATCTTGATTTCCTGCTTCACTGTTCCGTCTGCCATCTTCTCACGCTCCGAAACAAGTATCTTGTCTATGAGTGCGTTTATAACTGTTGCATCCAGTTCTTTTAAGCCTTGATAATTTCGGATAAGGGCGAGGAAGTCACGGATTCCCCGTGATTTCTCGTAGCTTTCATTAAGAGTTTCCGTCACCTCTTTCAGCCTTGCTTCAATTTCAAGCTGCTCTTTCTGGTATTTCCCCGACATCATCTCAAAATTCCGCTCGGTAATACGCTCCATGACCTTATCCTCGTAGAGAGAGGAAAACAGCCTGTCCAGTTCCGCAAGGCGTTTGTTCAGCTTCTTACGTTCTTTCTCTAATGCTTTCGCCCTGCTCTGGTCTGTTTCCGTGAGCCGCTTTTCTATGGCCCTGACCGCCTTTTCATCATTCACTGCCATATCCGCAAAACAGTTGATGTCGGCAAGAACGGCATTGAATAAATCCCTTGCTTCTATATTGTGGGCACTACACTCGCTTCTTCCGTTTCTTGCATAATTATTACATGAATACTGTACACAGTCGATAATCTCTGGGCGTTTCCTCCTGTGTACGTTCATTGCCCGCAGAGCACATCCGCAGTCCACACACTTGATAACGCCTGCAAAAATATTTACAAATCCTCCCTTGTTCTGTGGAAGCCTACGACTTGTAATAAGCTGTTGGACAATATCAAATTCCTCCTGCGTGACTATTCCCTCATGGGTATTGGGTATCACTTCCCATTCTTCGGGCAGCTTAGAGGGGCGTTTCTTGCTTTTCATATTGGCGGCAATCCGTTTGTAGCCTACAAGATTTCCCGCATATATCGGGCTTCTTAAAATGCTCCTCACGCTGTTCCCACTCCAAATATAGCGTTTGTCCTCGTTCCCCTCAAAATGACGTTCAAAGCCTGTTTCGCCACGCTCCGCCGCATAAGCGGCAGGGCGTAGGATATGCTGTTTATTAAGATGTCTGCAAATTTTGGCAACTCCATTCCCTTTTAATGCAAGGTCGAATATCTCTTTTACAACATGTGCCACTTTATCATCTATCAGCAGATGGTTGTGGTCGGCAGGGTCTTTGATATAGCCATAAGGGGCGGTAGTTCCCATGAATTTCCCCTGTTGAAACCTCGCCCGATATGCCGATTTTATCTTAACAGATATGTCAGCGGCATACATTTCGTTTAAAATGTTGCGGAAAGGCGTGATGTCCATAGCAGATTTATTCAAGGTATCTACGCCGTCATTGACCGCTATATACCTCACGTTATGCTCTGGGAAGAAAACTTCCAGATATAACCCACAATCAAGATAGTTTCTCCCCAGACGGGATAAATCTTTCGTAATCACGCAGTTTATCAGACCGCTTTCAATGTCTTTTATCATATTCTGGAAACTTGGTCTTTGGAAATTTGTACCAGAATAACCATCGTCCACATACGTTTTTGCTATGTGCCATCCCTGCTTTTTCACATAATCCGTGAGGATGGATTTCTGTGTCGCAATGCTCGCACTCTCGTTATCCGTACCATCGTCTTTAGATAAGCGGCAATAAATGCCGACTAAATAGATTTTCTTTTCTTCTTTGATTCCTGCCATACTGTAAAACCTCCGTATCTGTCCTATCTGTTTTCATGTCCCATTGCGTACATTCTAAGCGGACAGCCCCTCATTGTCGAAGGTGTCGCCCTCGGCAATCTTCTTCCGAATATCCTCGGAGATAATCGGGACAAACGCTTCTGTAACGGTCTGTGTGCCGACATATTCACGGCTGATTATCATCTGCACTGGTGCTTTTGGCACGATACGCTTTCTCTTTTTATCTGCTTTCTTATCCTCGCCCATACTTAAATCTTCCTTTCCAGACAGGGCAGGGAAGAGTTTGGAAATGTCCCCGCCCTGCCAATCAGATACCATTAATCCTCGCTGTTTAATTCTTTCTGTAATGCTTTAAGGAGTGCCGCCGCTTCATCAGCGTTCAGCGTGATTCCCTTGCCGCACTTTTCACGGTTCGGGGAAAAGCTGCGGATGTCATACTTCGGCTCTTTCCCATTCCATGAAATGAGATTGATTTCCTTTGTGTAGCCACTGTCGCCCGTAGACAATACTGCGATTTCCTTTACGATTTCATACTGGATTTCTCTCATTCTCCATACCTCAACTCTCTGTATTTACTTCCCGAAAAAAGAAGATTAGCGGCTGTCACGGTTGCGTTTCCTCTGCAACTCACGCTCCAAAAGTTTGATGATGGTTTCCTCCATCTGCTTCGGCGTTGTGTTCTTCGGAAAGTATTTTTTCAGCTTGCTTGTGTTGATTTTCAAGGTTTCTTTCTGGTTGCCCTTTTCCTCCGTCATAATCGCAAATATCGTATCCATGTCAAGCCGCCCGCTCTGGCTTAACTGTTTCATCCGCTGTGCCTGTGAGAGTGAGGGCGTTGCTTCTTCGCTCTCCATCGTGGCAAAGAGGTTTTCCTGCTCGTCTTTCTTCAAGAAGGACAGTTCCACCGCAGGCGTGAGGGCGATTTTCCCCTCGTCCACCATCTGCAAAATCGGCGGTATCAGTTCCGTCAGGCGGATAAAACGCTGCACGGTCATCCTGCCCACGCCGAAGCCCTGTGCCACCTTGTCGTCCGTCCGCAACTTCGTCACAACTTGTGACGAGGTTAAGTCTGTGCGGAAACCCTGCCGCTTCATGGCTTCGGATTTCATCTTGTAAGCAAACGCCCGCTCCGATGGCAGGATATTCTCACGCTGCAAATTGCTGTCTACAAGGGTGATGATGGCTCGGTCACGGTCTAAGGGCAGGACAAACGCAGGCACGGTATTTATCCCTGCAAGTTCAGAAGCACGGACACGCCGCTGTCCTGCAATCACTTCATAACCGTCCCCGTCCTCTTTCGGGCGTGTGATTATCGGCGTGACAATGCCAAATTCCTTGATGCTTTCCGCTAACTCTGACAGTGTTTCATCTTCTGCCACATGAAACGGATTGTCGGGGAACGGGTACAAGTCTTTGGTCTTTAACACCTTAAAATCCTGTTTCTTCATTCACATATCTACCTTTCTTTCGCTCTGCTTCTATGATTTTTCTGCAATTCTTCCAACACTTCGGGCGGTATTTTTGACAGCAGCCGCCCCATCTGCTCGTTGGTTCTCTGCAATTCAAATATCTTCTGATTCGCTTTCTGCACCTTTAGTTCCTGCTCGTACTTTTCATCACGCATACGCCCCGCATAGTCTGATTCCTGCCCAATTCTCTCTTTCAAACTGTCGATATACGCCTGCTGTTTCCCGATTTCCTTAGAGAATTTCTCCACGTCTGGCAGCCATGCAGAGAGTAAATCTAACGCTTTATCCCTTTTCTTCCCTGCGTTAAAGGCGTTGATGTCGGATAGGGCAGACACGATTTCTTCATACTGTTTATCAAGCCTGCCGCCTAATTTATAGAGCCATGTGGGGACGTGTTTCCGCTTGGTTTCCATTGAGGACTGCCCCCGTTCAAGCTGATTCCACCGTGAGGACATCCGCTCATGGTAGGCGGTCTGCCACTCGGATAATGATTTCTGGTTGCCTAAGATAGCTTTCGCTGACAGCTTATTGTCTGGCGTAATCGGCACAAAGCAGAGGTGCATATGGGGCGTTCTCTCGTCCATATGGACGACAGCGGAGAGGATATTCTGCTTTCCAACACGCTCCGAAATGAAGTCAAGAGCCGTCTGGAAATACGCTTTTTGTTCTTCGGGCGGTAACTGGTTCATAAATTCTGGTGAAGCTGTGATGAGCGTTTCCACCATCATCACGCTGTCTTTCCTTGTCCTGCACCCCGCTTCGGCTACCATGCGGTTAATCTCTTTCTTGTAGGTGTACTTTGGTGGTGCTATGAGATGGTAATTGTTTTTAGAGCGTTCCATATCTATATCTGGGTTGCTTTTGTAGGCTTCTTTCTTCCGCTCGTTGTGGCGTTCACAAGCCGCAACGCCGCCCGCTTTTCGTTTCTGGAAACGCAGGATTGCATAAGGCATAGGCGGATTCCTCCTTTCTTTCGGCGGGTGACCGTCCTTTGGGGTGACAGCGGTGACGGTGGTGACAGCAGTTTTGGGATACCCCCTGCCGACTGCCGCAACTGTCACCCTCACCCCCTGCATGACGGTCATGTCGATGATGACGGTGTTTTTGGGATACCCCCCTCGCAAGAGCCGTCACCGTCATGCCGCCATTCTTTTATCCGAAGCCGTAAGGCGTAGGATAGCAGGGCACAGCCCTGCCTTAAGGGAGTCCAGAGGGAACGTCTGGCACACGACTTTGCAGGGCAAAGTGTAGTGTGTTACACCCTGTAAACGCAGTCGGAAAAATCGGAATGATTTTTCTGACCGCAGGGGTGGTTTTACACGACCGAAAAGGGCGAGTAAATCTCACGCCTGCATTTTGCGTTTACGGGGTGTTCTCCCGTAGGGATGACAGCGGCAGGGTATCCTAAAATCACTGTCACCACCGTCACTGCTGTCACCCGCAGGGCAGAGCCGCCAGCTTTACATGGCTTTAAGCGTCAATGACAGTAACAGGGGGGTATCCTAATATCGCTGTCACCACCATCACCGCTGTCACCCGCCCTCCTTGCAAGGGCAATCCGCCTGCCGTCTTTCCTGCGGCTGTACTGGTAGCAGATACGGTTCTCGCTTAAAAATGTGGTGCGGTATTCATTCAGCCATTTCGTAATCACCGTGGGTATGGTTTCCGTTTCCCCCATAGCGGCTAACAGTTCCGTTGCCGTGCCTATCCATTCTTCCTTATCCCTCATAAAATCCACCAACCGAAAAAGGACATCTGGTATCGTTTCTTTCGCAAGCTGCTCCTGCGTTTTCCGCTCCACAAGCTCCCAACGGCAATCACGGAAACGCAGCGTGTATTCCTGATAAGGCGTGTCCCTGCCCGTCACATACAGCTTGGCGGTGTCAGACGCACGTTTCTCCTTTTCCAGAACAAAGGTAGCGTCCGCACTCCCCGTTAATCCTGTCGTCCCAGACACCTTGTTGAACACGTCGCTGTCATTCTGCTTTCGGATGTGGTGTACGACAATGACCGCCAGAGAGTGCCTGTCGGCAAAGTCTTTGATGAGGGAGATGTCCCCATAGTCGCTTGCATAGGCATTGTCTTTTGAAGCTGTACGGACTTTCTGCAAGGTATCAATGACAATGAGCCTGCTGTCTGGGTAATCTTTCAGATAATCTTCAAGCTGCACGATAAGACCGTCTGACAGCTTGCAGCTTGCCACGGCAAAGTGGAGCCGCCCGCTTGCTTCGTCCGTCAAACGAAATAACCTGTCCTGTATGCGGCAGAACGTGTCCTCAAGGCAGAGGTAAAGCACATCGCCCTCCATTGTCGGCATATCCCATAAAGGGATTCCCTGCGACACGCATAAGCATAGCTTCAGCATGAGCCAGCTTTTGCCTATCTTCTGTGAGCCGCAGAACAGCGATAAGCCTGTCGGGATAAGGCTGTCCACCACAAAGGATGGTTTCTCAAGCGGTTCATAAAGGAGCGTTTCGGCGTTGACTGTCTGTAACTTCTGCATGGCTTTCCTCCTTTCGGGCGGTGTCTTTGTTTTCGTTGCACATAGGCGTTGACCTCCTTAAAAATAGATTTACTCCCACGGAAAAAAGTGAGAGTATGTAATGCCGCCAATCCCACACAAATAAAAAACAGATTTCTTTTTCGGGCGGTGTCGGTCACGGTTGGAGATATTTCTTCAATTTCCGCCTTTACTTTCTCCTTTGCAATCGCAACAGATTTCTGTATTGCCGAAGCGGTGCAATGCTCCATAGCGGCGATTTGGTAAAAATTGAACTCATACTCGTAGTAGAGCAGGAAACGCCGCCTTTGTATCTCTGGAAGGCTCCCAACCGCCTTATAGAGCGTTTCATTCCGTTCTTCCTCAACCATGCGTTCATCAAGGCTCTTAGGCACACGCAACGCCCGTCTGTAAAGGGTTTCGTCCCATACCTCGTTAAACTCCCTGTGCCGCTCGTCCCATTAGAAAAGATTCCTGTTCCTGCGCTCCATCTGCCGAAACTCCATAAAGAACTGTTCCGACACTTCCAACTCGTGGGATTTGCCCTGCCCGTCCTTAAAGCTGATAAAATACCTTGTGCCGCTTTCCGTGGATTCCTCCCGAAGCGTGTATGCCTTAACCCTGTATGCCATCCTGTTGTCCTCCTGCAAAAAATGAGTGAGGGGATTTCCATCCCTCACCCAGTAGCCCGCAGGATGGCAGGCTGTTTTAGAAGCTATAAAATTTTCCGCAGCTTCTTCCGCAGATGGTCTAACCTCGCATAGATGGCACCAGTCGTCAAATGCACAAGCGGGGCAATCTCCTTTGTGGAATACCCCTGCATTTTCAGCAGGACGATTTTCAAGGTACGCCCGTCCACCGTGACTAATACTTGATAGAGATTTTCGCTCTCAATCTCTTCCAGTAACTCCGCAACCGTACCCACTTCCGCCTGCCGCTCCCTGCCTGCCATGTCCTCAAGATATTCCGCAACGTCATTCGTCCATCGGTAAAACCGCCTGTTGGAATTGAAGTCTGCCCTGTCCGCCATGCGTATCTGCTCAATGGTCGCTTCATCAACGCCGCACTCACGCAGCAGCTTTTCCTCCGCTTCTTTCCAGATACGCCATTTCCTGTCCTCCCGTCCGTGGTTGTATGCCATTCTTACTTCCTCCAATCAGAATTGATTGAGAGGGCAGAGAAAAGCCCCCTCATCTTCCCAAAGGAAAAAACAAGGGGGCTGAACGCCTTAAATTTTAATTTTCTATTATCTTTCTTAGTTTTATTAGGATTCTGGCTTTGCGTTTGTTTACAACGCTCTGGGTTATGCCCAACCTCGCCCCGACTTCACGCTCGGAAAGTCCGTCAAAAAAGATTGCCTGTATCAGCTCCTGTTCACTATCCGACAGCAAAGGCAGGGCGGCTTTCAGCCTGTCCACCATGACCGCATTGACAACGGTTTCTGCAATGTCCACCGCTTCATCAGTGATAAAGTCCAGAGGATTCCCCTCGCTGTCCGTAAATCCGTCGAGAGATAGCAGTCTATTCTTTGTATCTAATTTTTGCAGATAACGCCACCGTTCCTTGTCACGGTAGAAGTCTGTGTATTGCTCCCTCACGACTTCAAGCAGACAGCCTTGAATGGGGATAAACAGCTTGTCCATATAGGTCTGGTCGGATTCCCTGCAACGGCAGAACTCCGTGTAGGATAATTCCACATAGCCGCCACTTTCTCTGATATATACCTTTCTTGGTGCATATTTCACCATAAATACCTCCCATCTGAATTTTTGAAATGTAAAAAATCCAGATGGAGAGGCGGAGAACGACACCGCATATCAGAAACAGCCCTACGGCACTTTCCAACAAAAATCGACAAAAGAAAAACCGCAAAGGCTCAGTGACCTTTACGGTTATAGGAAATAGTAATTCTATTGTATGGAGATTGTACTTCTACTTTCAAGGTGAGAAGTACCGTTGCACTGGCAGAAATTTTTTTAACTGGTT
Source organism: Blautia sp. HCP28S3_G10 (assembly GCF_052065235.1). Classification (NCBI taxonomy): domain Bacteria; kingdom Bacillati; phylum Bacillota; class Clostridia; order Lachnospirales; family Lachnospiraceae; genus Blautia; species Blautia sp. HCP28S3_G10. Next base: position 8,607 of record NZ_JBQHUL010000007.1, read on the forward strand.
TCCTGCCGTTCTCTGATATGCTATGTATTGATAAATTTTGCTTCGTATGAGCAGATAGATAACTGCCCGAAAAAAGGACATAAAAAAATCCCTCCAAATTTAAAAACAAATTCAGAGGGTAATTTAGGGTATAACAAAATAACCCACCCGAATATCGTTTTTTTTATTTGGTGAGTTTGTTCTTTCAAATACGAAACAAAAAGAGCCGATGATTCGTGAATTGTTCCACAATTTCATCGGCTCTGCGTCTTAAGCGTCTGGCTCTTTGATGACAGTTATCTTCAAGTTGTCAACTTTAATCAATCTTTCTTGTCTGCATTTTGGACAATAAAGGGGATAATTCTCCAAAACAGTGTCCTTCCTAATTTTATTACGGGTTTTGCTCCCACAAACAGGACACAATATCCATTCGCATTTCATCATAATTAGTCTCTAATCCTTTCAAATCTCATTTTATATGACTTTTGCAAGCTGTTAAGCTAACTTGTGGAACATATGCCGAACCTTATCTATACGGCTATTCGGGCGGCGGGGTTGGCAAATAAATTTACCAATAGCTGGCTGGTATCCTTTTAACTCTGTCAAGCAGACTCCCTGCCCATTTGTGAAATAAGTTAAATCGTTCCTGTATTCTTGAATACATCTAGCAGGGATTTCTCCTTTCAGAATGACCTCGTCATTCTTTATCTGAGTACTTACAATATCTGCACAATACCTTGGAGCATCATGATACGCCCGTGAGAGATATTCCTGCGGTGCATAAATTTCAAAGTGGAGATATGGCTCTAATAGTTCTGTCCCTGCTTTTTTTAAAGCCTGCTCCAATACGATAGGGGAAAGCAGCCGAAAGTCTGCGGGGGTACTTACAGGACTATAATACAATCCATATTCAAAACAGATTTTACAGTCTGTCACTTTCCATCCATACAGCCCCTGCTCGCAGCCATAAAGAACCCCCTCCATAACCGCATTTTGGAACGATTGATTTAAATATCCAAGTGAAACTCTGCTTTCATACTGCACTCCGCTTCCAATAGGGAGCGGCTCTATGGACAACCCGACAGAAGCCCAGAAAGGATTTGGCGGGACTTCTATGTGGATGGTATATTCTGCTTTTCTAAGCGGTCTTTCCATATATATAACAGTAGGCTCTTTTATTTCTGCCTCCACATGATATTTTTCCTCAAGGATGGCACAAATGACTTCCATCTGCACATTCCCCAAAAAAGATAACATAATCTCATGTGTAACAGTATCAATGTCAAAATGCAAAAGAGGGTCTGTATCAGCAATCTCTGCGAGGGCATTTAACAGGGCTTCCCTTTGCTCCGGCTTTTGCGGCTCTACCGTTGTCCGAAGTAATGGCATGGGATTATCAATCCATGTTTTGTGAGGCAGGAGTTTTTCATTTCCCAGAATGTCGTTCAGTTTCAAAGTATCATCAGCTAAAATAACAATTTCTCCCGGACAGGCATGGTCAGCCGGGACGATTTCACCGTTTGTCGGAACACACATCTCTGTGATTTTTATTTTCTCTTTTTCAGATATTCTAATAACATCCCTCAAATGCAATGTTCCGCTATATATACGCACATAAACAAAACGCCGCCTTTTCTCTGAATATTCAATCTTAAAAACCTGCCCGCATAGTTCAGATTGACCTTCAGGCGTTGATGAATAAAATTTACTGGCAATTACTTCTATAAGCTGCCGAATCCCCAGATTGTTTTTAGCGCTTCCGTGATAAACGGGAAATAACGTTCCGTTTTGGAATCTCCTGTTTTCTTCCTGTTCCAGTTCTGACATTTTAAACGGTTTCCCTGACATATATTTCTCTAATAGTTCATCGTTTCCCATAATTACCGCATCCCACTGTTCCATATCGTCATTGTCCGTTACATTTATATGGGGATGCTGCCCAACCTTTTGCTTCACTATAATTTCCGAAGAAAGCTTTGCTTTCATTTCCCGATATACCATTGGCAAATCAATCCCCTCTTGGTCAATTTTATTGATGAAAAAAATTGTCGGAATCTTCATTATCTGTAGTGCATGAAACAGTATACGGGTCTGTGCCTGTATGCCATCCTTTGCAGAAACTAATAATACTGCTCCGTCTAATACGGATAAAGAACGGTATACTTCCGCCAAAAAATCCATATGGCCTGGCGTATCTATAATGTTGACTTTTACATCCTCCCACTGAAAAGATGTCACTGCTGTCTGGATAGTGATTCCCCTTTGACGCTCCAAATTCATTGTATCTGTCCTTGTTGTGCCTTCATCTACGCTCCCTAGTTCTGCAATTGCACCACTGGTATACAATAAACTTTCCGTTAATGTTGTCTTTCCTGCGTCAACGTGAGCCAGAATGCCTAAGTTAATTATTTTCATGTGATTTTCCTCCTATCAACACCCAAAAAAGGGCATAAAAATACCCAGTGATAAATACTCCTATCACTGGGTAAATAACTCCAATAGCCCCAAAACACTTATATGTTTTCGGGCATATAAAATTACATGATAAAAGTATTCTTAAACTGGGTACAAAAAACTAAGCCCCATATTAAAAGTGAAACGGGACTGCTACTTTTTGTTCCCACTATCAAATTGACAGTTTATTTAAGAATACCTTGCCGCATATTTATTAACTCCTTGTATAATACTGAATCTAATTATATTCCTTAACCCTTTATTTGTCAAGCTGACAAACTAAAGCAGAAAAAGCGGCAGGATTTCCCCCTGCCACTAATCATCTGTTTATGCAAAAATAATTTCCTTTTCCACAATCTCCCTCGCACAAGCCCTTATGTTATTGAGGCATCCTGTCCATTCTAAGGCGTTTTCTGCCTTTAGCTGTTCCGTTATGCCCTGTGCCTGTTTCATACCCTCTATGAGCCTTTCAAAGCGTTCCTGTGCCTGTCTGTTGATGTCGGCAAGGTAGGCGTTTAGCCTGCCGCTTGTAAGAAGATTGGTGTATGTAACTTTACGGTACTGTTTTAGATAATCTAAATGCCGTTGCCCCCAGATGCCTATTGCCTGTTCTTCTTCGGCGGGTACAGTTAAGCACGGTATCAAATAATCCCCTTGCCTTTCGTATTTGCCGCCCAGTTCCTCAAATAATGATTTTGCCATTGTCTGTTACCTCCACATTCTTTTTTATTTTGAATGTCCGCAAAATCCGTCCTACATCGGTTGGACAACATGATTAGTATAGCATGCTTTAGAACAAAATGGAACATGTATAAATGACTACCCGGTACAAAATTAAGAAAATCTGGTGCAAATTTGAAAAATATTTTTTCGGTCAATTTAAAGAATCCACAATTTGCTGACGTGAAGTTTAATTCACCTTTGCTAAAAGATATCATCGCAGAAGCAAAGCCAGCACTTGCAGTACTTGACCCTGTCCAGAGCTTTGTTCCCGATAATGTCAATATGTCACAGAGAAACAAGATGCGTTCGTGCTTAAATCCGTTGATAGCATTAGGCGAGGAATTTGGCACAACATTTTTAATAATTTGCCATACAAATAAAAGAATGGGCGCATACGGGCGAAAAAGAATATCAGATTCTTCTGACATTTGGGATATTGCCAGATCAGTGTTAATTGTTGGGAACGTGCCTGGAAGTAGTCAACAGTATTTGAGCCATCCCCTACTATTAGGGTGTGGCTTTTTAAATATAATTTTATGACAAATTTTATGACAAATGAAAGAAAATAGATGAAACCAGACGAAATATAAAAATTGCTCAGAAATCTGCAAACCATTGATTTTAAAGGCTTTTTGGCACTTGACGAAACATGATAAAACACAGCCTTGCTTTATCACTTTAAATCGTGTATAATAACACCATCTATAACGTATCACAGGAAGGAAATGGGATTATGTCAAAACATATCACAGGACACACAGGTTTATTATGTTTATTAGGAAGCCCCGTCGCACACAGCGTTTCTCCTGAAATGCATAATGAAGCATGCGATCAGCTGGGACTGGATTATACTTATCTGGCATTCGATGTGCCGGAAGAAAAAATGCCTGAGGCAGTAGAAGGACTTCGCATACTGGGAGCAAGAGGCTGGAACATTACCATGCCAGGCAAAAATATCATGTGCAAACTTGCAGATAAAGTTTCACCTGCATCCGAGATCTCCGGAGCATGCAATACTATTGTAAATGATAACGGTGTACTGACAGCATATACAACAGACGGTGTCGGATTTATGCGTGCAGTCAAAGAAGACGGCGTGGATATTATCGGAAAGAAAATGACACTTCTGGGAGCTGGTGGAGCTGCAACAGCAATCCTCGTACAGGCAGCACTGGATGGAGTAGCAGAGATTAACGTATTTAATGTAAAAGATGCTTTCTATAAAAGAGCAGAGGATATTGTGGCGAAACTCAACGAACGCACAGACTGCAAAGTAACACTTCATGACTTTTCCGATCCGGAAGTACTCCGTGCATCCATTGCAGACAGCACAATCCTCGTAAACGGAACATCTGTAGGAATGGCACCGAAGACAGACAACACTATCATCACAGACACGTCCATGTTCCACAAAGATCTGTTTGTATTTGATGTGATCTACAATCCACAGGAAACCAGACTTCTTCGTGAGGCAAGAGAAGCAGGATGCAAAACCGGAAACGGAATGTACATGCTTCTGTATCAGGGAGCAGCTTCTTTCAAACTCTGGACAGGTGAAGATATGCCGGTAGAGATCATCAAAGAAAAATACTTCGCATAAAAAAGGAACTGAAAAATGTGGATTCTGGATCAAACGATCAGAGTCCGCATTTCTTTTTGGTTAAAATAATCCCTTATGTATTGCCGCAGCGCCTGTTCAGGGGCATTCTGAATCCAGCCCTTTCTGTGCACAAAGGCAACTTTGCGCCTGATAGGTGGCTGCATGGAATAATATTTGATATTCTGGTGATCAGCAGCACAGGTTTTTGCAATAAATGCAATGCCAATCCCCATTTCTACCATCGAACGTATTGTGATAATACTGTTTGTTTCACACATGGTTCTGGGCTGGAAATGAATACCAGAAAAAATTTTATCCGAAAGGACGCGAAGAGTGGAAGCTTTTTTGGACAGGATAAAATTGTCATCTTTGAAAATCCGGGCAAACTCATCCCATGTAATCGGGTTATGATCATTTTCGACAGCATAAGGATGCGTTGCCGGAATACTAAGGAGCACTTCTTCCTGTCCGATCAGTTCAAGTTGATTTTTATCAAAAGCAGAGACGTCATTAAGTGCGATAACCGCACAGTCGATACTTTCTTCCAGAATCATTTTCTGTATAGTAGGAAGATTAGTTTCAGAAATTTCTATAGTTACACCGGGAAATTCTTTTTTATATTCCGGAATAAGGGTAGTAAGCATTTTTAAGCCAAAAAGAGAGGTAATACCAATCGTGATATGACTTTTGTTATTCAGACTGCGCATCTGATAATAAAGGTCATTTTTTATGTCTATGACTTTTTCAGCAGCCTGCACATAAAGCTTTCCCGCATCAGTTAGCTCAAGTTTTCCTTTGGCACGTATAAAAAGTGGAACGCCGATATCCTGCTCAAGTTTTGCCAGATACTGACTGAGAGAAGACTGAGATATATACAATTCTTCGGCAGCTTTTGTAATGTTCTGTTTTCGGGCTATAGTCAGTATATAGTCCAGGGGCTTCTGGACGATGCACCGAAGATCAAAGACGGATATCTGGAAGTACCGGATCGTCCGGGACTTGGTGTTACACTTAATATGGACAGAGTTATGGAAGCAAATAAACTGTATAATCAGATGCCTTCTCATGACAGAAATGATGCAATGGCAATGCAGTATCTGATTCCAAACTGGAAGTACGATTCAAAGAAACCCTGCCTGGTTCGTTAAGCTGCATAGGAGGAAAGAGTTATGAGTTATACAGCACTTGTGGGATTTGTAATGATGATCCTCATTACAGTCCTCTTACTGAAAAAGAAAGTCAGTACATTATTTGCATTTACCATTATACCGAGAAGCAGGTCTTTTTGATACGATTGTTGAATTTTTGCTGAAAAAGACAAAACTCAGCGTTACCATTATCTGCGTTATCACTGTTCTGGTTTCACTGGTAACTGAAATTGATGGAAGTGTAACATCTACATATCTGGTTACTGTACCGATGCTGCTTCCTCTTTACAAAAAGATGAAGATCGATCCGAAGGTTCTGCTTCTTCTGTGTTCGGCAACCATGTGCGCACTTTTTGTAACACCGTGGAACGGACGTACACTCCGGGCAGCTACACTGTTGGAGGGTATTGACAATCCGCAGAATTATATTTTTACAAAAATGCTTCCGCTGATGATTTTCTATATTGGCTTATGTATTGTTCTTGCTGTGATCATGGCAAGAATACAGATTAAAAAAGGCGCAGGACTTGTTGACGGAGAAATAAATCTGGATGATATGATGGTCAGTGATTCTGAACTGAGACGTCCGAAATTATTCTGGTTCAATCTTCTTCTCACAGTTGCACTGATCGTTGGACTGAGCGTTATCCCATGTCCGGATTACTTTGTATTTGCACTTGGACTTATCATTGCACTGGCTGTAAACTATCCGGATCTGAAACTTCAGGGAGAACTCCTGAAAAAATATTCAAAAGAAATGTATTCTACAGCATGCGCAGTATTCCTTTCTGGTGTTGTTGTAGGTGTTCTTTCTGAAAGCGGTATGATGGATGCAATGGTTCAGTTCCTGATCAATATCATTCCGGGATTCATGGGTCCATGGCTGTACCTTATTATGGCAGCTTTAAGTGCACCACTGATGCTGATATTTACAAACGATATCTGGCAGTATGCACTGGTTCCTATTGTTGCCGGTGTCAGTGCCAAATATGGTGTTCCGAATGAAGTTGTTGTACTGACACTTCTGATGAATATGGGAGCCATGGTATCTCCTGTTGCGCAGCCACAGATCTATCTTGCCTGTGATCTGGCTGACGGAACAGAACTGGCAGATTATGTGAAGTTTTCATTTGTTCCTCTGTGGATACTTACGATCGTGTGGATTGTAGCAGGTTACGCAATAGGTATCTTCAGATAAATTTCATAGGTATCATTTTTCTTTCTATATTAAAGGGACCGCGTCATATTATGATGCGGCTTCTTTTTTGATAAAAAAAGCCTGACTGAGTGGATTCAGCCGGGCTTTTTAAATCAAAATTATTTATCAAGAAAAGACAGATCAATCTCTCCATCAAATACAGTTGTTGCAGGACCTGTCATGTAGACCAGGTTTTCCTGACGGTTCCAGAAAATCTGAAGATCCCCGCCAAGAAGTTTAACAGTTACAGGCTGATTTTCATCAACAAGACCATTCAGTGTTGATGCAACTGCAACTGCGCAGGCACCTGTGCCGCAGGCAAGAGTTTCGCCTGAACCACGTTCCCAGACACGCATCTGAAGCGTATGACGGTCGATCACTTTGACAAATTCAGTGTTGATACGGTCCGGAAAAGCAATATGATTTTCAAACTGTGGGCCGATTTTTTCGATTTCAAGATTGTCAAGATCATTCATATAAACAATTGCATGAGGATTTCCCATGGATACTGCAGTAATGTGGTATTCAGTTCCATTTACATCCAAAGGCTGGTTGATCACATGTTCAGAAGTGGATACTACCGGGATTTGTCTGGCAGTAAGAATTGGTGACCCCATATTAACCTTGACGAGTGCAACCTTACCGTCTTTTCCGAGTGTCAGATCCAGGTATTTGATACCGCTTTTGGTAGCAACAGAAATACAGGTTTTATTTACAATGCCGTAATCATAAGCATATTTTGCAACACAGCGGATACCGTTTCCACACATTGCCCCCTGGGATCCATCCAGGTTATACATATCCATTTCACAGTCGGCTACATCGGATGGCTTGATGAGGATCAGGCCGTCTGAACCGATACCGAAGTGTCTGTTGCTGACAAATCTGGCAACAGCAGAAGGATCTGTCACTGTTTCTTCAAAACAATTTACATATACATAATCGTTTCCGATACCATGCATTTTGGTGAATTTCATAATACTCCTCCTATTAATCTTATATACTCCCTTGTCTCAATGTATTACTATAACGGATAAATGTTATGGTTCTGTGAAGACAACCTAAAATATATCATAAAAAACAGGTTGTGTGTAACACAGAATAATCGAAGATACTTATGGTATCAGTTTTTGCATTTCCGGAAACGGGCCAAGACTACGTTTCAGAATTCCTGTAATCCGGGCAATCAGGATTCCGTAGTTAGTAACAGGAACATTCTGGTCCTGACAGCAGGATATACGGTATTTCATTTCTCTTTCGTTAAGCATACAGCCACCGCAGTGAATAACCATTTTATAGGAAGTAACATCATCAGGAAATTCTGTACCGGAGGTAAATTCAAACACAGGATTTTTACCGGTGTATTCTCTGATCCATTTTGGTATTTTGTATGTACCGATATCATCACACTGACGGTGATGAGTACAGCCTTCAGCAATCAGAATACGGTCCCCGTCTTTTATGGAAGAGAGTGCGGAAACACCCTGAAGCTGAGCTTCCAGTTCACCTTTATATCTGGAAAAAAGAATAGAAAAAGAAGTCAGGGTGATATCTTCCGGTGTGTCTCCGGATACTCTGGCAAAAGCCTGACTGTCTGTAACAACGAGACGTGGAAGGATTCCCTGCGCACGGAGCTTATCCAGTGTGGCTTTCAGTTCTGTATCACGAACAACCAGAGACAGAGCACCACGTTCGAGAATATCTCTGATAGTCTGCTGCTGTGGCAGGATCAGACGGCCTTTTGGGGCTGCTTTGTCAATGGGAACGACCAGGATTACCAGATCCATGGGATCAATAAGGTCTGCGATCAGAGGATATTTATGTGTATCTTCCGGTTTCAGTGATGCAATTTTTTCTTTGAGTTCATAAATATTAGTGCCGGAAGCCGCGCTTACATAAATTACATTATCTTCAGGACAGACTTTTTCAGGAGCGCCGGGAAGCAGGTCGATCTTGTTATAAACAATCAGGTAAGGAATACCTTTTGCCTGAAATTTCTGAATAAGTGCTTCTTCCTGAGGACCTTTTCCGGCAGTGCTGTCTACGATCAGGACAGCAATATCTGTTTTGTTCAGAACCTGATAACTTTTTCTGACGCGAAGTGAGCCAAGTTCTCCTTCATCATCAATGCCGGGAGTATCAATCACCATGACAGGACCAAGAGGAAGAAGTTCCATAGTTTTGTAAACAGGATCAGTAGTGGTTCCCTTGACAGATGAAACAATGGCGAGGTTCTGACCGGTAACAGCATTGATCACGCTGGATTTACCGGCATTTCGTTTGCCGAAAAAGCTGATATGTACACGTTCTGAAGCAGGTGTCTGATTCATTCCCATATAAAAACCTCCTTTAGTACAGTATGACTGGAGCAGTGATTTTACTGCGACAGTGTGAAATGTGAAAGTGTTATTTCTATTATTATAAGGAATCAGATGCATTTCTTCAACAGGAAAATCAGATTGTTGTTTCTGTGAACAGTTACGGATTATTTCCTATATATCGCAGCTTTTAAAAGTATTACTTGTTTTTTTTGAAGTTTATGATACAATAAAAATCATATACGAGGAAATATGCACGGTTTATGCATAAATATTCCCTTAAGAACGAGGAGGAAAAGAATATGAAACTTAAGAAAATCATGGCACTGGCACTCAGTGCAGCAATGGTATTATCCATGTCTGCAACAGTATTTGCAGATGACAAAGTAGAAACAGTAACTGACGGCAAACTTACCGTAGCAACAAGCCCGGACTTTGCTCCATATGAATTTTATTCTATCGATGATGATGGAAATCCGACACTTTCCGGATTTGATATGGATCTGGCTAAGTATATTGCCGACAAGATGGGACTTGAACTTGAAGTTATCCCGATGGATTTCGATGGTGTATTAAGTGAACTTAGTCAGAAAAATGTTGACCTTGGCATGGCTGGTCTTTCTCCTGACCCGGCACGTGAAGATGCTATGGATTTCTCTGATCTGTATTACATGGGTGGACAGTCTTTCGTATCTGTAAAAGACAAAGCTGACCAGTTTAAATCTCTTGAAGATGCAAACAACTCCGATTACTCTATTGGTGCTCAGACCGGTTCAATCCAGCTTGACCTTGCAAACAAAAATACTCCGGACGCAGATATTGTTTCCCTTCCGAAAGTTACAGACCTTATCACAGAACTTCTGACAGGTAAGATGGACGGTGCTTTCATTGAGACAGCTGTAGCAGAAAGCTATCAGAAGAACTATCCGGATCTTGAAATCCTCTTTGAGGTTCCGTATGATTCAGAAGGTTCTGCAATCGGTGTATGCAAGGGAAATGATGGACTTCTTAAAGCTGTAAACGCAGCAATTAAAGATGCTCTTGATGATGGTTCTATGGATAAATTCATCGCAGATGCAACAGAGCTTGCAGCAGGCCAGACATACGAAGGTGTACTGGATGATAATGGTGCAGTTCCGGAAACAGATGATGATGCAGAAGATGCTGAATAATTTTTGACATTTAATTGAGACTACTTAAGTGCATTCCTCCCCGGAAGGGGAGGAATTTTACTGAGGACTATAATGAAAGGAGTTTTTATGGACAGTTTTATTAAACTATCAAACTTTGGCAAAATCGCTCCATATGCACAGCTGTTCCGTCAGGGCCTTCTGGTTACGGTACTGCTGTCTTTATTTACTGTTGTGATCGGTTTTGTTCTTGCCCTGATTCTGGCACTGATGCGTATGTCAAATGTTCGTCCGTTCCGTTTCCTGGCAGTAAACAGAGATGGTCATCTCCGTGAGGGTGGGCCTCTTGTATGGCTCTCCAAATTCAATCCGCTTTCATTTATTGCGACAGCTTATGTAGAGATCCTTCGTTCCACACCTGTTCTTGTACAGATCTTTATCATTTATTATGGTGTGTTCGGAATGATCGATCTGCCGTCCTTCCAGATGTTCGGATTTATTAAATTTAACCGTTTCTTCCCTGGTGTTGTAGCCCTTGGGATGAATTCAGGTGCATACCTCTGCGAGATCATCCGTGCAGGTATCCAGTCCATAGATCAGGGACAGACAGAAGCTGCACGTTCACTGGGACTTTCCCAGGCAATGAATCTCCGCTATATTATTCTTCCGCAGGCACTGAAAAATATCCTTCCTGCGATCGCAAACGAGTTCGTTGTAATCATCAAAGAATCTGCGATTACCTATACGATCGGTGTTCAGGATATCATGTCTGCAGTAAATGCGGTAAAAGGTGCGACCTTTATCATCATTGAACCATTGCTGGTAGCAACGGCAATCTATTTCTGCCTGTGCTTCCCGACCTCCAAACTTATTGCATATTTTGAAAGGAGAATGAGCCATGGCGACAAGAGATGACAGTCTGATTCAGGTATATGATCTTAAGAAACATTATCACAGAGGTGCGATCAAAGCGCTGGATGGTGTGACAGTAGATATCAATAAGGGTGACGTTATGGTAGTGATCGGACCTTCCGGTTCCGGTAAGTCTACTTTCCTTCGCAGTCTGAACCTTCTTGAGGAACCTACAGACGGCGAGATCATCTTTAACGGAGTTGACATCACAAAGAAAAAATATAAAGATGCTTCAGGCAAGACAGTTAAACTTGATATTGACAGTCTCCGTCAGAAAATGGGAATGGTTTTCCAGCACTTCAATCTTTTTCCTCACATGACAATTCTTGAAAATATGACACTTGCGCCTATGAAGGTAAAGGGTGTCTCAAAAGAAGAAGCCGAAAAGAAAGCACTGGAGCTTCTGGACCGTGTAGGACTGAAGGACAGAGCGGATGCATATCCAATACAGTTGTCAGGTGGACAGAAACAGCGTGTAGCAATTGTAAGAGCTCTTGCAATGGAGCCGGAAGTAATGCTGTTTGATGAGCCTACTTCAGCTCTTGACCCTGAGATGGTAGGAGAAGTTCTGGATGTTATGAAAGAACTTGCAAAAGAGGGAATGACAATGGTAGTTGTTACTCACGAAATGGGCTTTGCAAAAGAAGTAGGAAACCGTGTCCTGTTTATGGCAGACGGAACGCTGATCGAACAGGGAACTCCGGAAGAAATTTTTGATAATCCTACTAATCCTCGTCTTATGGAATTTTTATCTAAAGTGTTATAAACAAAAAGGTGACTGGAATGTTCTGGTTGCCTTTTGCTAAATGCTAGAAACTATATATAAAGGAGGAGTAAGAGCATTATGACAGCAGAAAAAAAGTCTGCTCTGCAGGCAATTGAAGACAAAAAAGAACTGATAGCAGGGGTTGCTGCCAGAATATGGGAATATGCGGAATTGTCCCTTCAGGAGTTCAAATCTGCGGAGCTTTACTGTGAAACACTGGAAAAAGAAGGCTTTCAGGTGGAAAAAGGAACCTGTGGCATAGAAACTGCTTTTGCTGCATCTTATGGAGAAGGAAGACCATATATAGGAATCCTTGCGGAATATGATGCACTGTCTGGCCTTTCACAGGAAGGTGGATATACAGAACGCAAAGAGTTAAATAAGGGTGGAAACGGCCATGGCTGCGGCCATAATCTTCTGGGAGCGGGTGCTTTTGCAGCAGCACTTGGTGTAAAAGCTTATCTTGAACAGAATAAAATTCCCGGAACGGTAATTCTTTATGGCTGTCCAGGAGAAGAAGGCGGAGCAGCGAAGGCTTTTATGGCACGTGACGGTCTGTGGAAAAAACTGGATGCAGCTCTTACCTGGCATCCGGAAGACGTAAATGAAGTTGCAACAGGTTCCTCCAACTCCTGTATCCAGGTTCAGTACAAGTTTACAGGAACCGCTTCACATGCAGCGGGAGCACCAGAAATGGGAAGAAGTGCCCTTGATGCAGTAGAACTTATGAATGTCGGTGTGCAGTTCCTGAGAGAGCATATGAGCGATAAAGCAAGGATTCACTATGCAATTACTGATGCAGGTGGAATAAGTCCGAATGTGGTACAGCCAAGAGCGAGCGTTTTGTATATGATCCGTTCCAATCATGTGGCAGAAGCAGTAGAACTGGAAAAAAGAGTGGATAAGATAGCAGAAGGTGCAGCTCTGATGACTGAAACAACTTTCAGCAAGAAATTTATTGACGGACTTGCAGATACAGTAAGCAACTTTGCTCTGGAGAGAGTGCTGTTCAGTAATTTCCGTGAACTCGGAGTACCTGCTTATACGGAAGAAGAAAATGCTTATGCAGATGCACTTGCAGAGACTTATGATCATAGTGCAGTTCCCGGAGTTGCAGCGGAAAACGATCCGAAAGCACGTGAGGAAGTGATCAGAATGCAGAAAGAATATGGACATGCCATGAATGCTTTCCTGACACCTCTGTATCAGGGAGAGGCCTTTAAGGCAGGTTCAACAGATGTTGGAGACGTAAGCTGGCTGACACCGACTGCACAGATCCATGTGGCAGCATGGCCGAATGGCTGCCCTGGACACAGCTGGCAGAATGTTTCCTGTGACGGATCTGAGATAGGGTACAAAGCAGCCATTCATGCGGGAAAAGTTCTTGCAGCAGCAGCTATGGATCTTTTTGCAGATCCGAAGTTACTGAAAGAAGCAAGAGAGGAATTTGAAAAGAGAACAGCATCAGGTTATGTATGCCCGATACCGGCAGAAGCAGTACCTGTACTTCCGGATTTATAAAAATGACAAAAAAAGACCAGCATCAGGATTATATAGAGAAAATCCCGGTGCCGGTCTTTTTATTCGCTTTCTTTTTCTTTAAGTTTACTTAAAGCTTTGAGTTCTTTGTAACAGTATTTGATGATCTCTTTGCGGGTGATGATTCCGATAAAGAAGCCCTGATCATCAATAACAGGAACGTAGTTCTGATTGATGGCACGATCAAGAAGATCTTCCATATCCGCATCTGCATGAACTGGTTTGTAAGTGGCTCTGCGGGGGATTGCCATAATGGAGACATCTTCCATTTCTTTGACATCTGTAAGATGCATACGTTTGATTCCCCACAGCAGGTCACCTTCGGAGATCGTACCTCTATACCGTCCGTCTGTGCTGAGAAGCGGGATACAGGAGAATTTCCGGTGTTCCATTTTTTCTACAGTCTGTCTTAAAGTTTCGTTTTCAAATATATATGCTACTTCACTTTTTGGTGTTAAAAAAAATAAAATATTCACAATAAGTACCTCACTTTTTCTGGCAATGATCAATTGCTATAGTTATGATAGTATGATGGTACCCTGATGTCAATAAGATGAATTATTAAATTTTGGTGAAAAACACCTATAAAAAAAGAATATACACTTTATATTACAGCAGATTTACACCTCTTGCAGCAGCTTCAGTCATCACTTCCTCAGGCCAGATGGAAACATGTACTTCACCGATATGAGCCTTGCGGAGAAAGAACATACAGATTCTGGACTGTCCGATACCACCACCGATGGTGTATGGAAGTTCGGCATTCAGAACCGCTTTCTGAAATGGAAGATCACGGCGTTCATCGCAGCCGGATTCTGTAAGCTGTCTGTCCAGAGATTCTTCATCTACACGGATTCCCATGGAAGAGAGTTCCAGAGCAATGTCAAGAACAGGATAATATACAAGGATATCACCATTCAGTTCCCAGTCATCATAGTCCGGTGCACGTCCGTCATGGCGTTCCCCGTTAGTAAGAGTTTTACCTACCTGCATAAGGAAAACAGCGCCTTTTTCTTTGACAATTTTGTATTCTCTTTCCTTTGGAGTAAGATCAGGATACATGTCTACCAATTCCTGAGTAGATACAAAAGCAATTTCTTTAGGCAGAATTTCTTCAATGTAATCATACTGTACAGCCATGTATTTTTCTGTTTTGCGCAGAACACTGTAAATAGTACGTACTGTGTTGATCAGTGTTTCCATGGTACGCTCTTCTTTGCTGATGATCTTTTCCCAGTCCCACTGGTCTACATATACGGAATGGATATTGTCCAAATCTTCATCACGTCGAATAGCAATCATATCTGTATAAAGGCCCTCACCGTGTGCAAAGCCGTATTTCTTAAGCGCATATCTTTTCCATTTGGCGAGAGAATGTACGATTTCTGCATTTTCGCTCTGTCCTTTGATGTCAAAGCTTACAGGGCGCTCCACACCGTTCAGGTTATCATTAAGACCTGAAGACGGGGATACAAATACAGGAGCGGATACACGGAGCAGATTCAGTTTCTGAGCCAGTGTCTGCTGAAAAAAGTCTTTTACTGTTTTAATTGCAACCTGGGTATCATGAAGATTCAAATCTGACTGATAACCGGCAGG
Organism: Blautia sp. HCP28S3_G10; assembly: GCF_052065235.1. NCBI lineage: Bacteria > Bacillati > Bacillota > Clostridia > Lachnospirales > Lachnospiraceae > Blautia > Blautia sp. HCP28S3_G10. The sequence continues at coordinate 23,973 of NZ_JBQHUL010000007.1, forward strand.
AATTTTAATTTGTTCCATGAGATGTCCTCCTAATTTTTAACATGGAATCATTATAGCAAGAAAAATCATCCTTTGCAATTTTTACCTTGTAAGATTTTCAAGGAACATATACAATATTACTTATAAGGGACGCAACTGTTCAGGAGTGAACAGGTGCTTATGGTTTACATAAGGAGGAGAGAAAAATGAGATGTCCATTATGTGACGGCTCGATTGTAAATGGCAGGTGTACCCAGTGTGGAATGCCATATCGTAACGATGAAGTTCTGTATCATCTGAATGAGAGCCGCAGTGACCACTATAAACACGCTTCGACGCAGGCAAAAAAGATTATGAAAAAGCAGCAGTATCCGCAGAACGCAGATACAGTTCCTGGAAGAAATGCTACAAGAGAGATTATTCAGGAGCATCAGAAGAAAGTTCGTCAGGATGCGGTAAAACGTATGACAGGGAGCACCAGACCGGCCCAGCCCAGAGAAGGGAAGAAATATCAGACAACAGAAAAGAAACGCTCCGGCAAAAAGGGAGGCAAGATTCTTGTTGTTGTCATATTGCTGATTTCTATTTTTTCTGGACTGATACCCGGAGTTGTAGAACTCGCAAGGCAGGCATACGATGAATACAGATATTCATCATGGGAAAATACGGATGAAGATCAGGCTGTACAGGATGTATTCGATACAGATGAGGATAATGAATATTTCCGTTCATGGACAGAGGATGACACAGCATATTTCGCTGTTGATCCGGGATATGGAACAATAGAGGTAGGAGAAGACAGCTCGATTGAGCCGGGAATTTATTCGATGTTTGCCTTGGATGATACGGTACTCAAGATCCGTATTGTAAGTGGAAGTACAGAAGAAATCTATGATGTAGAGGGTACAGGGAGTGTCGAAACTGTTGATCTGGAAGACGGTGATGAGATTATTTTCCAGGAATATTCAGAAACAACAGACACGCTCTACCTTGTAAAAGATCTCGAAAATAAATAAAAATAGATAAAAACAGTACAAATATATAAAAGAGTAAATTTACCCTTTTATTTTACATTATGTTGTGCTATACTCTGATATGCAGCACCACATATGGGGCGAAAACAGGGGAGAAAATGCTGCTGGAAACATGGGGGATCAGCGGTAAATAACCTGTAAATGCAGGATTTAGGAGAGTTAAGGTATGATTTATGTAATAAAAAAAGATGGAACAAAAGAAGAATTTAATCCTCAGAAAATAGTTGCGGCCGTAAATAAATCGGCTGCCAGAATTCTCTATACATTTTCCCAGGAAGAAAAGGATTTTATCTGTCAGTTTGCACAGGAGCATGCAGATTCTCTTGGTAAAAACGAGATTCAGATCCAGGAAATGCATAATATCGTAGAGGGGGCACTGGAAAGAGTAAATCCGGCTGTAGCCAAGAGTTACCGTGACTATAGAAACTATAAACTGGATTTTATCCATATGATGGATGACGTCTATACAAAAAGCCAGGCAATCCGTTATATCGGTGACAAAAGTAATGCAAACACAGACAGTGCCCTTGTTGCCACAAAGAGAAGCCTGATCTTTAATGAACTGAATAAGGAACTTTACCGGAAATTTTTCATGAACAGAAATGAATTGCAGGCTTGTAAGGACGGATATATTTATATTCATGACCAGTCAGCACGTCTGGATACCATGAACTGCTGCCTTTTTGATGTGGGAGCAGTGCTTAAGGACGGATTCGAGATGGGAAATGTCTGGTACAATGAACCGAAGACACTTGATACAGCTTTTGACGTAATGGGTGACATTATCCTCAGTACAGCTGCACAGCAGTATGGCGGATTTACAGTGCCGGAGGTTGACAAGATCCTTGGACCTTATGCACGCAAGAGTTATGATAAATATATCCAGGAATTCCTGAAATATGCAGATGAAAGCTGGAGCGGAAGAGAAGAAAAAGCAATCGAGTATGCTCTTGACAAAGTCCGCAGAGACTTTGATCAGGGCTGGCAGGGAATTGAGTACAAGCTGAATACAGTAGGATCTTCACGTGGAGATTATCCGTTTGTGACAGTGACACTGGGACTTGGAACAGGCCAGTTTGAAAAAATGTGTAACATGTCTCTTCTGGAAGTTCATAAAGGCGGACAGGGTAAAGCCGGACATAAGAAACCGGTACTTTTCCCGAAAATCGTATTTCTTTATGATGAAAATCTTCATGGACCGGGTAAATCCTGTGAAGATGTTTTTGAGGCAGGTGTAGACTGTTCTGCAAAAACAATGTATCCAGACTGGCTTTCCCTTACAGGAAAAGGCTATATTGCAAGCATGTACAAGCAGTATGGCAAAGTCATCAGTCCGATGGGGTGCAGGGCATTCTTAAGCCCATGGTATGAAAGAGGCGGAATGTATCCGGCAGATGACCAGGATGTGCCGGTATTTGTAGGAAGATTCAACATTGGTGCAGTCAGCCTTCATCTTCCGATGATCCTTGCAAAGGCAAGAGCAGAGAGCAGAGATTTTTATGAAGTTCTGGATTTCTACCTGCAGATGATAAGAAACCTTCATATCCGTACCTATGAGTATCTTGGACAGATGAGAGCTTCCACAAACCCGCTTGCTTACTGTGAGGGAGGTTTCTACGGCGGACATCTGAAACCAAATGAAAAGATTGGCAAGCTTCTTAAACCTATGACGGCTTCCTTTGGTATTACTGCATTAAATGAGCTCCAGGAACTTTATAACGGCAAGTCTATCCGTGAGGACGGACAGTTTGCACTGGAAGTTCTGAAATATATCAATGATAAGGTAAACCAGTTCAAACAGGAAGACGGATATCTTTATGCGATTTACGGAACACCGGCAGAAAGCCTCTGTGGTCTTCAGGTAGAACAGTTCCGCAAGATGTATGGTATTGTTGAAGGTGTTTCCGACAGGCCGTATGTAAGCAACAGCTTCCACTGCCATGTTACAGAAGATGTTACCCCGATTGAAAAACAGGATCTGGAGGGACGTTTCTGGGAACTCTGCAACGGTGGTAAGATCCAGTATGTAAGATATCCTATTGGCTACAATAAAGAAGCAATCCGTACCCTGATCCGCAGGGCAATGAAACTTGGATACTATGAAGGTGTAAATCTTTCTCTTGCCTACTGTGATGACTGTGGACATGAAGAGCTTGAGATGGACGTATGTCCGGTATGTGGTTCCAAGAACCTGACAAAGATCGACCGTATGAACGGATATCTGTCATATAGCCGTGTTCATGGAGATACACGTCTGAACGAGGCAAAGATGGCCGAGATAGCAGAACGAAAATCTATGTAAATACTAGTACAGGTATTATATAAACAATAAAAGACTGTCAGCATATCCTGCGAAGGTGCAGGAAGTGCCGGCAGTCTTTTCGATTTCTTGTACATAAAAAATGCTCAGTTTATAATGTCTTTCTGCTTATTTCTTTTTCGGCGGTACAGGTGGAAGGTCACAGTAGTAGGCAATGCCCAGAGGTGTGACCAGAAGTGGGTGTACAGGCCTGTATACAGGCAGTTTAAGCCGTTTCTCAAAGACATCGGTAAATTCCCGGAAGCTGGCAGAACCACCTACTACATATACAGCAGGCACTTCATAGCCCTGGAGAAATTTTTCTGTGATGGTGGCCATTTTTTCAATGACAGCTTTGATGACAGGAAAAATCTCTTCTTCTTTTTCGGGAGTGGTTTTGAGGATTTCTGCTTCCTCATAGGGGATTCTGTAGTGCCCGGCTACAGTCATGGTCATATGGCTGCCACCGGTGGCCTCATCATCTGTGTAGATGACCTTGCCGTCTTTCAGTATACTGATACCTGTAGTACCGCCGCCCACGTCTACGACAGCAGCGTCTGTGATCTTCAGTACAGCGGCTGCAGCAGTAGGTTCATCTACGATATTGCATACTTCAAATCCGGCACCTTCCAGTACATAGCCGATGCTTTTGACGCTTCCTTCGGAAACTCCGGGAGGGATAGCAGCTGCAGCGTATGGGAGTTCTGTGCCAAGTTTTTCTTCCAGTTCCGTCTTGAGTTGTGTAACCAGCTGAACAGACTCATAATAGTTTACGATCACGCCGTCCTGAATGGCATGAGAAGGGGCTGAAACACCGGCAATGGGACGGTTATTGGTATCCACAACAGCAAGTACAGTATTAGCTGTACCAAGGTCTACACCGACTTTCAGGCGTCCCCGGAATTTTTTGCATTCTCCTGATTCAACAAGTTGGGCAAAATTGGACAGGATTCTGTTTTTTATTTCCATTTTAATGCTCCATTCTTCTAAAAGATTATTTCTATTATATATGAAATAATAAAAAATTACAAAAAGAAAAAATGACAACCATATAAGATCGCCATTTTTCAAGAAGATTTTTATAATGTTTTGGACAGGCCTTTCAGATAAGAAATAGCAAGAGCTTTGTCTTCAGGACTGAGGGCAGTGAAAAGCTCCAGACATTGAGCCTGATCCTCTGTTAATCCATTGCTGCTTCGGTCCGGTTCAAAGAAATCTGTAATGGAAATGCCGAATCCTGCGCACAATTTCTGCAGGGTAGGCAGAGAAGGCATGTTATGTTTGTTGATCATTGTACTTAGTGTTGAATATGCAATGCCGGATACTTTGGCAAGCTGGTAATAAGACCAGTTTCGTTCATCGCATAATTCCTAGATCCGGTCGAGCGGATTCAATTCTGTCATGTAACTCACCTCATAGTTGTTCTATTGTATAAAAAACTAGTGAAACTTATATATAATATAATAGCGAAATAGCTGTTAAGAGGAAAGATTATATTAAACGGCACAAATGCCACGCACATGCGATGATAATATGATAAATAGCATTTTTGTAATCTTTTTAATAAAAATACAGTTATTTGACTATAAAAAATCGTAAAAAAGTACTATAAATATAAATAAATGTAATAATATTAATAATTAAAATAAGTAATAAAATAAGTAATAAAAAACTGTCCCGGGCTGTGTGCCGGGACAGTCGTTGATTTGCGGTAAAATCCAGAAGTTCTGGTTATAAAAATCAGGTAAAGATGTTATTGTTTACAGATAAAATCATTTAAGAACAGTACCTGTTTTTTCAAGATATCCCTCTCTGGCGTGAGCAATATCTGTTATGATGGTACGTCTTCCCTCTCCCTTGCTGATGAAAGAAAGACCTGCCTGGATTTTGGGAAGCATGGAGCCTTTTGTAAACTGACCTTCTTCAATATATCTGGCAGCATCGGAAGGAGTAACAGTGTCAAGTAGTTCCTCATGATCAGTATCATGGTTCAGACCGACTTTTTCAACACTGGTAAGGATCAGGAGAGTATCGGCATTAAGGGATTCAGCAAGAAGACCGCTTGCGAGATCCTTTTCGATAATGGCACTGGCACCATGAAGATCTATACCCTGTTCCATAACCGGAATTCCGCCACCGCCGGCTGCAATGACAATCTGTCCTGCATCTGCAAGTGCACGGACTGTTTCAAGTTCAACAATACGCTGTGGCTGCGGTGCTGCAAGGATTCGGCGATACTGTCCTTCAGCTACTTCTGTAACGTAATTACCCTTATCTTCTTCTGCCTCTGCTTCCTCGGAAGTAAGAGTACGTCCGATAATTTTTTCAGGTTCTCCGAATGCATCATCATATGGATCAATAACTACCTGTGTAAGGATAGTAGCTACCGGTTTATAAATGCCTCTTGCAAGAAGTTCTGAACGAATTGAATTCTGCAGGTCATATCCGATGTAACCCTGACTCATGGCAGCACATACGGACATAGGTGCGAAAGTATAGTCAGGATGAGCCTTTCCGAATTCGTTCATAGCGGTATGAATCATACCAACCTGAGGTCCGTTGCTGTGGGAGATGACTACTCTGGTACCTTCCTCAACGAGGTCTGCAATAGCTTTTGCAGCTTCTTTTGTGGCAAGTTTCTGTTCTGGAAGTGTTGTGCCGAGGGCTTTGTGACCGAGAGCAACAACTACTGTTTTTTCGCTCATGTGGATTCCTCATTTCTTTTCGATTTAGAATATAACAATAATATACCTTATTATAAAAGAATAGGATAGGAATTGCAATAAAAACATAGGTTTCCAGATCCGGGAACAGGAAAAAACCGCCCTGGCAGGCGGTTTTCCTTAACTTTTTTGAGGGGGGAGATAGAGAGTGGTTATTCATCTATCCAAAATCTATTATATCCATGAAATGTGTGCAAAATGTGTACTGTTTCTAAAAGAAATCGAAAAAATTCTAAAGAAAAGTTTATAATTTCCACTTTTTATTACAGAATATCAATATGTTCCCCTGCAAGAGCCTTATTCATACTGCGCACGGCACAGAATTTACCGCACATACTGCAGGTATCACTGTGGTCATCTTCAGGAAGACGGTCATCGCGGATCGCTTTTGCAGTTTCCGGGTCCAGAGCACATTCAAACTGTGCATCCCAGTCAAGAACACGGCGCGCATCAGCCATTTTGTCATCAATATCTCTTGCGTGAGGAATTCCTTTTGCAATATCAGCGGCGTGGGCTGCGATTTTGGAAGCAATGATTCCCTGTTTTACATCATCTACATTTGGAAGTGCCAGATGTTCAGCTGGTGTTACATAGCACAGGAAAGCTGCCCCGTTCATTGCTGCAACGGCACCGCCGATAGCGGCTGTGATGTGATCATAGCCAGGAGCAATATCAGTAACAAGAGGTCCGAGTACATAGAAAGGAGCGCCCATGCAGATAGTCTGCTGAACTTTCATATTTGCGGCAACCTGATCAAGCGGAACATGTCCCGGTCCCTCTACCATAACCTGTACATTGTGATCCCATGCACGTTTTGTCAGTTCGCCGAGACGGACAAGCTCTTCAATCTGGCATACGTCTGTAGCATCAGCAAGGCAGCCTGGTCTGCAGGCATCACCAAGAGAAATGGTAACATCATGTTCTTCGCAGATATCAAGGATTTCATCAAAATATTCATAGAACGGGTTTTCTTCACCTGTCATACTCATCCACGCAAAGACAAGACTTCCACCGCGGCTGACAATGTTCATTTTACGTTTGTGTTTCCTGATCTGTTCAATGGTTTTGCGTGTGATTCCGCAGTGAAGAGTTACGAAATCCACACCGTCCTCTGCATGGAGACGGATAACATCGATAAAGTCTTTTGCAGTCAGTTCAGAAAGATCTCTCTGATAGTGGATAACACTGTCATAAACCGGTACAGTACCGATCATTGCAGGACACTCATGTGTGAGTTTCTGACGAAATGGCTGGGTATTTCCGTGACTGGACAGGTCCATGATGGCTTCAGCGCCGAGATCGACAGCCTTCATGACTTTCTGCATTTCAATATTATAATCTTTGCAGTCTCTGGATACGCCGAGATTCACATTGATCTTGGTGCGAAGCATGCTGCCGACACCTTCCGGATTCAGGCAGGTATGATGTTTATTTGCACAGATTGCAACTTTTCCTTCAGCTACCAGTTTCATAAGATTGTCTACAGGCATATGTTCTTTTTCTGCAACTGTTTTTATCTGTGGGGTTACGATACCTTTGCGTGCGGCATCCATCTGAGTAGTATAAGCAGTCATAATAAATCTCCTTTTCATTTGTATTTTATATAAAAAATTTGTTGCTGTTTTTTCCAAGAGTGTGGTCCATAGGACCGGAGCCCTGTCCAAGGTCAAGGCCTGCTTTCAGGGCATCTGTAATATATGCTTTGGCACGGCGGACAGAGTCTTCCAGTGAAAAACCTTTTGCCAGGTTTGCTGCAATGGCACTTGACAGAGTACAACCTGTTCCGTGAGTGTTGTGATTGTCCACACGCTCACCGTGGATCCAGAAAGATTTTCCTTCGGAATATAACAGGTCATTGGCATCCTCAATTCTGTGGCCTCCCTTCAGAAGGATTGAAGTATGGAACCGTTCGCTGAGTTCACGGGCTGCCATTTCCATAGAAGAAGCATCTGTGATCTTAAGACCGGTAAGCGCCTCTGCTTCAGGAATATTGGGTGTGATGATCTCTGCCAGAGGGAACAGTTCTGTCTGCAGAACTGTTTCGGCATCTTTCTGCATAAGTCTGTGACCGCTTGTAGATACCATGACCGGATCGAGGACAATATGTCCGGGACTGTATTTGCGAAGACCTGAGGCAATATGCCGCATGATCTCTGGAGAAGAAAGCATGCCGATTTTTACAGCATCCGGAAAAATATCTGTAAAAACACAGTCCATCTGCTGGTCGATAAATTCAGGTGAAGTTTCCTGAATTCCATATACACCGGTAGTATTCTGTGCAGTGAGAGCTGTGATCACGCTCATGGCATAGACGCCGTTCATGGTCATTGTCTTGATGTCTGCCTGGATTCCTGCACCACCGCTGGAATCACTTCCGGCAATTGTCAGAGCTGTTTTCATATTCAGATCCTTTCGAGAATAGTAAGAAACTGTGAAGCTGTACGGGTTTTGTCTGCCGAAGCATACAGGCCGCTGATAACTGCCGCACCGGAAATTCCTGTGCCGGTAAGATCCGGGAGATTATCAAGGCTGATTCCGCCAATGGCAACAACCGGAATATGTACAGCTGCGCAGATATTTTTCAGGGTTTCAGGAGAAAGACGGGAAACATTGGTTTTGGTTTTGCTTCCAAAAACTGCTCCACATCCGAGATAATCAGCACCGGCAGCTTCAGCAGCAAGTGCTTCTTCTACGTTATGGGCGCTTGCACCAATGATGAAGTCATGTCCCAGGATCTGCCGGGCTTTCTGGATGCCCATATCGGAAAGCCCTACGTGGACACCGGAAGCGCCTGTTTTCAGTGCAAGATCTGGCCTGTCATTGATAATAAGCGGAACATGATAACGGAAACAGAGTTCTTTTAACTGTTCAGCCTCATGGAGAATCTGTTCATCAGCTGCATTTTTCTCACGAAGCTGTATACAGGAAACACCGCCTTTCAGCAGTTCTTCTGTAACAGAATACAGTGTTTCGCCTTCTTTCAGCCATGAGCGGTCAGTGACCGCATATAATTTCAGTTGTTTGGGTGTTATCTGCATAAGTATTACGACCTTTCAAATATCTGTCCTTCTAAAGCATCTGTGAGGTATACATGGAAACTGCCGATGCCCTGGCTGTTTTTGTCAGTGCGTATTCCGGCATATTCTGCACTGTCTTTCCATATCTGCCCTGCAATGAGAGCAGCATCAAAAGGTTCAATACCGGTACCTGCAAAAAGTGCACAGAGAGCAGAAAGCATGCAGCCGCCACCGGTGATCCGGCGTATACGGGCATCTCCACCCGTGAGAAAAAGAGTCAGGCGGCCATCTGAAACAACATCAGAAGAACCAGTGATCAGAAACGTACATTGATAAAGTTTCGAGACATCAGAAGCCAGAGAACGGAGATCTTCCGGTGGAAGCCGGAGAGCACTTTCCACACCTGCGTGATCTGTGACAGAAAATCTGCCCGCTTTCATGGAATACAGAACAGCAGCTTCTTCCTGATTACATCGTACGATCGTCGGCTGTACAGACTCAAGAAGGTCTGCCAGAAGTTTTCGGCGAAAAGTACTGGCACCTGCACCGACAGGATCAAGAATGACCGGGTGTCCAAGCTGGTTGGCTTTTTTGCCGGCAAGGATACAGGCTCTGATGATTTTTTCATCAGGAACACCGGTATTAAGAAGTGTTCCATGACAGATGGAAGTGATTTCTTCCACTTCATCAGGATCGCGCGCCATGACTGCACTTCCGTCAGCGGCAAGAAGAATATTGGCAACGTCCCGCATGGTTACCGGATTGGTGAGGCAGTGAATCCGTGGATGAATAGTATGAAGAAGATTCAGTACATCTTTTTTCTGCATATGAGTTACCTCTTTACTGCATCTATTACATGGCTTTTTTCAAAGATACGCACAAGGATATAGGCAAGGATACTGCCTGTAAGTGTGGAGATGAAAAAAGGTATCATGTACACGGTAAAGCCGGCAGGTGCAAGCCCCATTACAAAACGTGCCACGGGATATGCGGCAAGTCCTCCGAGAATTCCTGTGCCGAGAGCTTCAGCAGTACAGGTCAGTTCCAGACGGCCCGTGAAATGACAGATCAGTCCGCAGCAGAGAGCACCGATCATACTGCCTGGGAAAGCGAGAAAACTCCCTATACCAAGAATATTTCTGATCAGGCTGGCGCAGAAAGCGATTGCCACACCCCACCAGGGACCAAGCATTACAGCTGCAAAAATATTAACCATATGCTGTACTGGTGCACATTTGCTTCCGGCGATCGGAACACTTATCATGCTTCCTGCAACAGCAACAGCAGTCAGAACACCGGCAGCAGCAAGCTTTTTGGTGGCATTATATGAGTTTGTCTGTGTCATTATAAATTTCCTTTCTTATAAAATTTGAAACACCTGAGAGGTGCGGGAACGAGGTTGTTGACAACAAAAAGAGGCACCACAGGGGTACCTCTCTGAAAATTTCGGTATTTCCCTACGTTGGCATTATCCAAATCAGGTTATGGGTCGAAACCACTCAGTTTCCTCTCAGCCGGCTTCAGCCAGCTCCCCGTTTCATGTTTGACATATTCATTATATGATTTCTGAGAATATTTGGCAAGTGGATTTTTTATGTAACTGCCGGCCTGTCATTGAAAACATGTTTTGATTGTGCTATCCTATAATGGAATATGCCCAAGGGCGAAAAGGAGTAAAAAATATGAAAGTATCATCATTATTGGAAGGTCTGGAATATACCTGCTGTCAGGGCAGTGTGGAACAGGAAGTAAGTTCCGTTGTGTATGATTCACGTAAAGCAGAAGAAAATTCCCTGTTTATCTGTATCAGGGGTGCTGTAGTTGACGGCCACAAATTTGTATCTGATGTAGTGGCAAAAGGTGCAAAAACACTGGTTGTTGAAGAAAAAGTAGAAGTTCCTTCAGATGTTACGGTCATTCTGGTGAAGGATACCCGCTATGCAATGGCATTTATATCAGCTGCATATTTCGGGCATCCTGCACGGAAACTCAAAACAATCGGAATTACCGGAACAAAAGGCAAAACAACAACAACTTATATGGTAAAATCAATCCTTGAAAATGCAGGATATAAAGTTGGTCTGATCGGAACTATTGAGGCGATCATCGGAGACGAAGTGATACCGGCTTCAAATACAACACCGGAATCCTATGTGATCCAGCAGTATTTCCGCAAAATGGTTGATGCAGGCTGTGATTGTGTTGTTATGGAAGTTTCTTCTCAGGGCCTTATGCTTCACAGAACACAGGGATTTGTGTTTGATTACGGTATTTTTACCAATATTGAACCTGATCATATAGGACCAAATGAACACAAAGATTTTGACCATTATCTGGCATGTAAGTCCATGCTTCTTCGCCAGTGCAAAGTGGGAATTGTAAACAGAGATGATGAACATTTTGACAGGATCATTGAAGGACATACATGTCAGCTTGAGACATATGGATTTTCACCCGAAGCGGATCTCAGGGCAGAAGATGCACATATGACAGGCGGAAAAGGATATCTGGGAATCTATTACCACGTAAAAGGACTCATGGATTTCCCTGTGGAAATTGATATTCCGGGCAAATTCAGCATTTATAATTCACTGACCGCTATTGCGATATGCAGACACTTTAAAGTATCTCAGGAAAATATCATCAAGGCTCTGAAGGTTGCAAGAGTCAAGGGCAGAATTGAAATGGTAAAAGTCTCCGACGAGTTTACTCTTATGATTGATTATGCACACAATGCGATGGCTCTGGAAAGTCTTCTGACTACACTGCGGGAATATAATCCACACAGACTGGTCTGCCTTTTTGGATGTGGTGGTAATCGTGCAAAATCCCGCCGTTATGAGATGGGAGAAGTTTCAGGGCGTCTGGCAGATCTTACCATTATTACCTCGGATAATCCAAGATTTGAAGAGCCTCAGGCAATTATAGATGATATTAAAGAAGGAATTGCGAAGACAAGCGGTAAATATGTGGAAATCTGTGACCGCAAAGATGCAATTGCCTATGCGATCCATCATGGAGAACCAGGGGATATTATAGTTCTGGCTGGTAAAGGACATGAAGATTACCAGGAGATCAAAGGAAAGAAGTATCCTATGGATGAGAGAGTCCTGATCGCCGAAATCCTTGAGGAGGACAAAGAGAGAGCAGAACAATGATTTATGCGGATATCATTGTGGATATATCCCACGAAAAACTGGACCGCAGTTTCCAGTATCTTGTTCCGGAGGAACTGGAACAGGAGATACGGATCGGGATGGTTGTTACAATCCCGTTTGGTAATGGCAACCGTGAGAGAAAGGGGTATGTGATCGGACTTTCCGATACACCCAGGTTTGATGTTTTCAGAATCAAGAAACTGAAGGGACTGTGCAGCAGCGAGGAAACAACAGAAGAGAAACTTATCAGTCTGGCAGCCTGGATGAGAGAACGATACGGTTCTACAATGGCACAGGCACTGAAAACAGTTCTTCCGGTCCGGGAAAAAGTCAAGGCACGATCCAGGCGACAGATATTTCTGAACATTCCGATGGAAAAAGCGCAGCAGATACTCTGCAATCTTGAAAAAAGCCGTTGTAAGGCAAGAGCCCGGCTTCTGAAAGCTCTTCTTGAAGAAAACCCTCTGGATTATACCAGAGCAGCCAGAGATCTTGGCATTAATGCTGCTGTGGTGAAGCCGCTTATTGACCAGGAAGTGATAAGAATCAGGGAAGATGAGGTCTACCGTATGTCAGTAGATGGAAGTTCTATTCCAAGAAAAGAACTTTCCAGCCTGACAGAGCAGCAGAAACATGCACTGGATCAGATCCATGAAGAGTGGAGCAGAGAGATGCCAAGGCCTGTTCTGATCCATGGAGTTACCGGAAGTGGAAAAACCCAGGTTTATATGAAACTGATCCAGGAAGTGGTGCAAAAAGGAAAACAGGTTATTGTTCTGGTTCCGGAAATTGCTCTTACCTATCAGACTGTACGCCGTTTTTACGGCTGGTTCGGAGATAAGGTTTCCGTACTGAATTCCCGCCTTTCATCAGGAGAACGTTATGATCAGTTCAAAAGAGCAAAACTGGGGGAAATTCAGATCATGGTAGGACCACGTTCGGCACTTTTTACTCCTTTTTCCAATCTGGGACTGATCATTATTGATGAAGAACATGAACAGACTTACAAAAGTGAAACGAGTCCGAGATATCATGCCAGAGAAACTGCGATTCACAGGGCTGAAGCAGAAAATGCCAGAGTAGTTCTGGGATCTGCGACTCCGTCGCTTGAGGCATACAGCAGAGCAATGTCTGGTGAGTATGCACTTGTAAAAATGATTTCCCGTTATGAAGACAGACCGCTTCCGAAGGTAACAGTGACCGATATGAGGGAAGAACTGAAAAGCGGCAACAGATCTGTGCTTGGGAGAACGTTGAAAGAGGCTGTTGAAAAGCGGCTGGAGGCACATCAGCAGACAATATTGTTTCTGAACAGAAGAGGCTATGCCGGTTTTGTGTCCTGCCGGTCCTGCGGCGAAGCAATGAAATGTCCGCACTGTGATGTGGCGCTGACAGAGCATAATAATGGAAGACTGGTCTGTCATTACTGCGGGTATGAACAGCCGATGGTGGATAAATGTCCGTCATGTGGATCTCCGTATATCGGAGGATTCAAAGCAGGTACACAGCAGATTGAACAGGTGCTCCATAAGAATTTTCCAGCAGCACGTGTGCTGAGAATGGATTATGATACAACGAGAGCAAAAGGAAGTTATGAAAAAATACTGTCTGCATTTGCAGCTCATGAGGCAGATATTCTTGTGGGTACCCAGATGATCGTAAAGGGACATGATTTCCCTGATGTAACGCTGGTTGGAGCAGTTGCAGCAGATCTCTCACTGAATGCGGCAGATTATCGTTGTGCAGAGAGAACATTTCAGCTGCTGACACAGGCCGTGGGCCGTTCGGGAAGAGGAAATACAGAAGGTGAAGCAGTTATTCAGACTTATCATCCGGAACATTACAGTATCCGGGCGGCAGCAGCACAGGATTATGAGATGTTTTATCAGGAAGAAATGGCGTACCGCCTGCTGATGGATTATCCGCCTGCGGCACATATGCTTGCAGTCCTTGCGTCGGCAGAGGAGGAAGAACTTTTGAATCAGGGAATGGAGTACATGGCCAAATTTGTCAGAAGAATTGGAGAAAAATACCGGCTTCATGTGATTGGCCCCGCATATGCTTCCGTAGGAAAGATAAATGATATTTATCACAAAGTTCTTTATATGAAACACAGTGATCCGCAAGTCCTTATGGATATAAAAACCAAAACAGAAAAATACATTGAAGTAAATTCCGGTTTTCGGAAAATATATATACAGATGGATTATAATTAACAGAAGATAACAGGTAATTACAGAAAGGAAGAATAAAAATGGCACTCAGAACAATCCGTACAGAAGAAGATCCGGTACTGCGCAAGATCAGTAAACCGGTAAAAGAGGTGACACCAAAGATCGTGACACTTATAGATGACATGCTGGATACCATGTATGAAGCTATGGGAGTAGGTCTTGCAGCACCTCAGGTGGGAATCCTGAAACGTATCGTAGTTATTGATATCGGAGAAGGCCCGATCGTTCTCATTAATCCTGAAATTCTGGAAACTTCAGGAGAACAGACAGGTGATGAAGGCTGTTTAAGTGTACCGGGAATGGCAGGACAGGTCACAAGACCAAATTATGTCAAAGTAAAGGCCATGGATGAAGAAATGAACGAAATAATATATGAAGGAACAGAACTTCTTGCCAGAGCATTCTGCCATGAGATCGATCACCTTGACGGTAAAATGTACACAGATCTGGTAGAGGGAGAACTTCATAGAACTAATTATGATGAAGATGATTATGAAGAATGATCGTTACTGTTCACAGGTAATATCCCGCGAGGTGTTTTGCCATGAATATGGCAAAATCCCGAGACATACGGGGCAAAATCCCATCACCGAAGGTGATTTGGAATGGATTTTGACCAAGTTGCTGTGAACGGAGTGAACAGTAACGAATGATCATTTCACGGAAAGAGGAGCAGATAATATATGAAAATTGTTTATATGGGAACACCCGATTTCGCAGTGCCGCCACTGGCTGCGCTTGTAGAAAACGGTTATGAAGTGACAGCTGTGATAACACAGCCGGATAAGCCCAAAGGAAGAGGCAAGACTCTTATGCCGACACCTGTAAAAGAAGAAGCACTGAAACATGAAATTCCGGTATATCAGCCGGCAAAAGTCCGTGATCCGGAATTTTTGGAAACACTGCAGAAACTTGAACCGGATATGATTATTGTTGCAGCTTTCGGACAGATCATCCCGAAGGTGATCCTGGATATGCCCAAATATGGCTGTATCAATATCCACGCATCCCTTCTCCCTAAGTATCGGGGGGCGGCTCCGATCCAGCAGGCAGTTATTGACGGAGAAAAAGAATCCGGAGTTACTATCATGAAGATGGGAACAGGACTGGATACGGGAGATATGATCTCTCAGGCTGTTGTAAAACTGAGAGAAGATGAGACTGGAGGAAGTCTTTTTGACAGACTTGCAGAGACAGGCGCGGAACTTCTGGTCAGAACAATTCCTTCTATAGAAAATGGAACCGCTGTCTATACAAAACAACCGGAAGAAAGTCCGACACCTTATGCAGCCATGATCACCAAGCAGATGGGGCTTCTTGATTTTTCCAAAAGTGCGGTTGTGCTTGAAAGACTGGTCAGGGGAATGAATCCGTGGCCAAGTGCCTACACATTTCTTAATAATAAAACACTTAAGGTATGGAAATGCTCTGTAGAGAGTGGATCATGTGGAAAAGATGTACCGGGAACGATAACAGATGTGGATAAAAAGGGAATTCATGTGGCATGTGGTGAAGGCACTCTGATTCTCGAAGAAGTTCAGCTGGAAGGCAAAAAGAGAATGGAGACAGATGCTTTTCTCAGAGGATATCATGTAACGGCAGGGACAGTACTGAAAGATCATAAGGAGTGATGAAATGGGTTACGGATATGGATATGGATTTTACGGATTTGATCCGACTTACATTCTTCTTGTAATAGGAATGCTTCTTTCACTTGCTGCATCAGCAAAACTCAAAAGTACGTTTGCTCAGTATCGGCGGGTACGCAGTGCATCAGGACTTACAGGAGAGCAGGCTGCAAGAAGAATTCTTATGGCAGCGGGAATCACAGATGTGGCAGTAAGATCAATTCCAGGAAGCCTTACGGACCATTATGATCCAAGAACCAGGACGGTAAATCTGTCTCAGGACAGTTACGGTCAGACATCTCTGGCAGCAGTTGGTGTTGCTGCGCATGAGTGCGGTCATGCAATTCAGCATGCGACTAACTATGCACCGCTGGATTTCAGAAGTGCGCTGGTGCCTGTGGCAAATTTTGGAAGTAATCTTTCCTGGCCGATTTTTATCATCGGTCTGTTTGCTGGCCTCCGGCCTCTTACAACTGCGGGTATAGTCCTTTTTTCACTGGCAGTTCTTTTTCAGCTTGTGACATTGCCAGTAGAAATCAATGCTTCCTCAAGAGCGCTGAAAATGCTTCAGAGTACGGGAATTCTTGGCAGTGATGAGACAAAAGGCGCCCGGAAAGTTCTTACAGCGGCAGCAATGACCTATGTGGCAGCACTTGCAGCTTCTATTTTGCAGCTTCTGAGGCTGGTGATTCTTGCAGGAGGAAGAAGACGTGATGACTAATGGTATTAATACAAGAGAGATGATTCTGGAAATCCTTCTCCAGATCGAAGAAGAGGGTGAGCACAGCCATATTGCCATCAGAAATGCATTATCCAAGTATCAGTTCCTGCCGAAACAGGAGAGGGCTTTTGTGACCAGAGTTTGTGAGGGAACACTGGAATACAGGATAACAATTGATTATATTATAGATTCTTTTTCAAAAATAACAGTAGATAAGATGAAACCGCCGATCAGGGAAATCCTGAGAAGTGCGGTTTATCAGCTGAGATACATGGATCGTGTGCCGGACAGTGCTGTCTGTAATGAAGCAGTGAAACTTGCACAGAAAAAAGGCTTTTACAATCTGAAACCTTTTGTAAACGGAGTACTGAGAACAATTGCGAGGCAGATGGGTGAGCTGGAATATCCTTCAAAAGAAGAAAATCTGATCCGCTATCTTTCTGTCAGGTATTCCATGCCGGAGGAACTTGTAGAACGGTGGCTGAAAGATTATGGTGAGGAAACAACAGAGAAAATGCTGGCCGATTTCCTGACAGAAAAACCTACCACAGTCAGATGCCGTACATATCTGAATTCCGTGAAAGATACCTGTGAGAGCCTGAAGAATCAGGGTGTTAAGGTTGAACCGGCTCCATATCTTCCGTATGCTCTCAGAATTTCAGATTATAATCACATTCTTGCGCTGGATGCATTTATTCAGGGGAAAATTATCGTACAGGATGTAAGCTCCATGTTAGTGGGAGAAATCGCCAATCCGAAAAAAGGTGATTACATTATTGATATGTGTGCGGCACCTGGAGGGAAAAGCCTCCACATGGGTGATAAAATGGAAGGTTTTGGAACTGTTGATGCCAGAGATGTCAGCCAGTATAAAGTAAATCTCATAGAGGAAAATATTCAGAGGACAAATTCAATCAATGTCCAGGCAAAGGTTCAGGATGCAACGATCTTTGATGTGGAATCTGAATGCAGGGCAGATATTGTTCTGGCAGATGTTCCGTGTTCAGGATACGGAGTTATAGGAAGAAAGCCGGAGATCAAATATCGTTCTACTGCACAGAAAGAAGAAGAACTTGTGATCCTTCAGAGAAATATCCTGGATAAAGCAGCAGAATATGTGAAACCGAGAGGTGTGCTGATTTTCAGCACCTGTACCATTGCAAAAGAAGAAAATGAAGAGAATATGATGTGGTTTATGAATAATCATCCGTTTAAGCTTGAAAGTATCGATCAGTTTATTCCGGAAGAACTTCGTTCCGAGACTACAGGACTTGGATATCTTCAGCTTCTTCCCGGTGTTCATGGAACAGACGGTTTCTTTATAGCAAAATTCAGAAGGAAATAAATATGACAGATATTAAATCAATGAACCTGGAAGAGCTGAAAGAGCTTATGGTAAATATCGGTGAGAAACCGTTTCGTGCAAAACAGATCTACAGCTGGCTTCATGAACATCTGGTTACTTCTTACGATGAAATGAACAATCTGCCAAAAGGACTGAAACAGAAACTCGAGAAAGATTATCCCATCACGGTTCTGGAAGCACTGGATGTACAGATTTCAAAGATTGACGGAACAAGAAAATATCTTTTTCGGCTGGCTGACGGGAATATGATCGAAAGTGTTCTTATGAAATATAAGCACGGGAATTCAGTTTGTATTTCTTCACAGGCAGGCTGCAGAATGGGATGCAGATTCTGCGCTTCCACAATTGGCGGCCTGACAAGAAATCTTCTTCCTTCAGAAATGTTGGATCAGATTTACAGAATACAGGTTTCTACAGGCGAGCGGGTTTCCAATGTTGTTGTGATGGGAACCGGAGAACCACTGGATAATTACGATAACCTTCTGCAATTCATCCATATACTGACTGAAGATGGAGGTATTCATATCAGTCAGAGAAATCTTACAGTTTCTACCTGCGGGCTTGTACCGAAAATTTATGAGCTGGCTGAGGAAAAACTTCAGATGACACTTGCTGTTTCCCTGCATGCGCCAAATGATGAAAAAAGACGTGAACTTATGCCGATTGCCAATAAATATTCCATAGATGAACTTTTGGAAGCATGCAGGCATTATTTCAGAAAAACAGGGCGCAGGATCACTTTTGAATACAGTCTTGTTGCAGGAGTAAATGACAGCAGAGAAAATGCCATGGAGCTTGCTGACCGGCTTAAGGGACTTAACTGCCATGTAAATCTGATTCCGGTGAATCCTGTGAGGGAGCGTTCTTTTGTGCGTTCAACCCGCCAGGCAGTAGAGAATTTCAAAATAAATCTTGAAAAATGTGGAATAAATGGTACTATTAGAAGGGAAATGGGCAGCGATATAGACGGTGCCTGTGGTCAGTTAAGAAAAAGATACATGGAAAAAACAGAAAGTGAGAAGTGACATGAGGGTATATTCAGCTACGGACGTAGGGCAGAAGCGGAAAATGAACCAGGATTATGTGTTTGTTTCCGAAAATCCGGTGGGAAATCTTCCGAATCTGTTTGTTGTAGCCGATGGAATGGGCGGCCATAATGCGGGAGACTATGCGTCTTCTCATGCTGTTCACACACTGGTTGAAGAGATTCAGAAAGATGCGGATTTTAACCCTATCAAGGTGATTCGTCATGCCATTGAGACTGCTAATACGGAGATCCTTACTCAGGCACAGCAGAAAGATGAACTGCGTGGAATGGGAACGACCATGGTAGTGGCTACGATAGTAGGTCATTATGCTTATGTGGCAAACGTGGGAGACAGTCGTCTTTACGTTATCCAGGGACAGATCCATCAGATCACGAAAGATCATTCACTGGTACAGGAAATGGTGAGGATTGGAGAGATCAAACCGGAGGAAGCAAGAAATCATCCGGACAAAAATATTATTACAAGAGCGCTTGGCGCAGAGAGAACCGTAGATATTGACTTTTTTGACCTGAAAATGGAACCTGACAGTGTGATACTTATGTGTTCCGACGGTCTGAGCAATATGGTAGAGGACAGTAAATTGGAAGAAATCATACTGGACCATACAAAAGAACTGTCGCAGAAAGGTGAGCAGCTTCTCAGGGAGGCGAATCAGAACGGCGGAAAAGATAATATTGCAGTCATATTGGTAGAACCATTCACGAATGAGGTGGAAAAATGTTGAAGACGGGAATGATAATAGCAGAACGCTACGAAATTTTAGGAAAAATAGGCACCGGCGGGATGGCCGATGTATATAAGGCAAAAGACCATAAACTTAACCGTTATGTGGCAGTTAAAGTATTGAAGCCGGAATTCAGAGAGGATACTACTTTTATCCGCAAATTCCGCAGTGAGGCACAGGCAGCAGCCGGTCTTACCCATCCAAACATTGTTAATGTATTTGATGTAGGTGATGATGAGGGTGTTTATTACATTGTAATGGAACTGATCGAGGGAATCACCCTGAAAGAATACATTGCCAAAAAAGGCAAACTTTCTATTAAAGAAGCAACAAGTATTGCAATCCAGGTTTCGATGGGACTGGAAGCAGCTCATAATCATGGGATTGTTCATCGTGATGTAAAACCGCAGAACATTATTATTTCCACAGACGGAAAAGTTAAAGTTACTGATTTCGGAATTGCGCGTGCGGCGTCTTCCAATACGATCAGTTCCAATGTAATGGGTTCTGTACACTACAGTTCTCCGGAGCAGGTAAGAGGTGGATACAGTGATGAAAAGAGCGATATCTATTCACTTGGTATCACACTTTATGAAATGGTAACAGGAAGAGTTCCTTTTGACGGAGACACAACAGTTGCTATTGCAATTAAACATCTTCAGGAAGAAATGGTTCCGCCAAGTGTTTATACAGAAGATCTTCCATACAGCCTTGAGCAGATCATTCTGAAATGTACACAGAAGAGCGTAAACAGACGTTACGAAAAAATGGAAGATGTCATCGCTGATCTGAAGCATTCTCTGATTGATCCACAGGGGGATTTCGTGAAATTATCTTCTGTTGATAATGAAGCCAAAACAGTTGTAATTTCAGATGAAGAGCTGGGTGAGATCAAACATTCTCCGAAGAACCGCAGCCGCAAGCCTGAAGTGGCTCAGCTCGAAGATGAGATCAACGAAACAGATTATGATGACGAAGAATATGTCCCCAGACGTAAAGCTTCAAAGAAAGAAAAACATCCTAAGGCTGCAAGCCGTGGCCTGACGATTGCCATGCTCCTTGTGGGCGCTGCAATCCTTGTCTGTGCAATTTACTTTATTGGTAAGGCTTCCGGTCTGATCGGAGGAGACAGCTCACAGACAGAACAGGCACAGCAGGAAGCTGCAGATGAAGATGATAATATGGTAACAGTTCCTGACCTGATTGGTAAGACAGAAGAAGAGGCAACAGCACTTCTGGAAGAAGTAAAACTTGGCAAGCAGCTTATGGGAGAAGAAAGTTCTACCCAGGAAAAAGGAAAGATTTCTTCTCAGGATATCCCACAGGGAACAAAAGTTGAAAGATATACAACTGTTAAATATTACATCAGTAAAGGCCAGCAGGCGCTTACTATTCCGACTGTTTCAGGCCAGACAGGAGTAGATGCACAGCAGACACTGGAAGATCTTGGTCTTAACGTAACTGTTCAGAAAGAATACAGTGAAGATGACGGTGTTAGTAACCCTCCATATCCACTTGTTGAACCTGGATATGTCATGTCTATTTCACCGGAAGAAGGATCAAGTGTATCTGCTGGTGATACGGTGACACTGACTGTCAGTCGTGGTCTGGATTGGGGAAACAGCGTATCAGTACCTAATGTTGTTGGGTATACAAAAAATGATGCAATCACAAGCTTAGGTAAATGGTTAGATATTCAGGTTAAAGAAGAACAGAGTTCGGAAGTTCCGGCAGGTGAGGTTATTTCTCAGGATCCGGCTGGAAATACAGATGAAAATCCATCTTCAGCAGATCCGGATCAGCCGATCACTATTACAGTCAGCAGTGGAAATCAGGCACCTTCCACAACAGAAGAAAGCCAGTCTTCCGCAGGAACAACTGACACATCTGCAAATACAACAACTACAGACACTTCTTCCGAGTCAAGCCTTGCACAGCAGAGCGCTGCCGCTGCAAACGGAGAGGTATGGAAATGTACGCAGACTCTGAATACACCGACAGGTTTCCAGGGGGGAGCAATCCGTCTTGAACTGATCCAGGATGTAAACGGTGAGACAACATCTTCCAAGATCGTAGATGGACAGAAGATAGAGTTTCCATATACGCTTGATGTTACAGGTGCACCGGGAGTTGCAGATGGAACTTTGTATGTATCAGAACTGATCGATGGAAACTTCCAGCAGCTTGGTCAGTATCCGCTTACTTTCAAGAAAGCAGAGTAATACATGCGAGGTAAAATAATCAAAGGAATAGCCGGCTTCTATTATGTATATGGAGAAGACGGAGAACTTTATGAATGTAAGGCAAAGGGGATTTTCCGTAAAGATAACCAGAAGCCTCTTGTAGGAGATAATGTAGAAATCACGATACTGGATCAGGTGGAAAAAGAAGGAAATCTTGTAAGTATTCTTCCACGTAAAAATTCGCTGATCCGGCCGGCAGTTGCCAATGTAGATCAGGCTTTTGTGATTTTTGCAGCAGATAAACCAAAACCGAATTTTATGCTGCTGGACCGTTTCCTGATCATGATGGAACAGGAAGGGGTGCCGGCGGTGATATGCTTCAACAAAAAAGACCTGGTTACTGAAAAAGAAGCCGGAGAACTTTATGAAGTATATAAATCATGCGGATACAGAGTGATCCTTTCCAGTACGCTGGACGGAGAAGGAACCGATGAAATTCGTGAGATACTGGAAGGAAAGACAACTGTTGTGGCCGGCCCTTCCGGTGTTGGTAAGTCTTCACTTACCAATCTCCTTCAGGGAGAGATAAAAATGGAAACAGGAGAAATCAGCAGAAAACTCAAAAGAGGCCGCCATACAACACGTCATTCGCAGGTGATTCCAGTGGGCGAAAATACATTTCTGATGGATACTCCGGGATTTTCTTCTCTGTATATAATGGGGATGGAAGAACAGGAACTTAAAGATTATTTTCCAGAATTCCGTAAATATGAAGAAAAATGTCGTTTCCAGGGATGCAGACACATTCATGAACCGGACTGTGAAGTAAAAGAGGCTCTTGAAAGAGGCGAAATCAGCAGGATACGGTATGAAGATTATCTTAGTTTATATGAAGAATTGAAAGAGAAAAGGAGATACTAAATGGAATATCAGTTGTGCCCTTCGATTTTGTCAGCGGATTTCAACCGTCTGGGCGAACAGATTCAGACACTGGAAAAAGAGGGAGTTGAATGGCTCCATATTGATGTTATGGATGGCGATTTTGTACCAAGTATTTCTTTTGGAATGCCGGTGATCCGCTCCATACGTAAAGAATCCAAAATGTTTTTTGATGTACATCTAATGGTCAGTGCACCGGAGCGCTATATTCAGGATTTTGTGGACTGTGGAGCGGATTCTATTACTGTTCATGCAGAAGCATGTGAAGATCTGGAAAGAGCGATTGAACTGATTCGTGATGCAGGAGTAAAGGTTGGAGTATCAATTAAACCTGCAACACCTGTAAATGATATCAGTCATCTTCTTGAAGATGTGGATATGGTTCTCATTATGACTGTACAGCCAGGATTTGGAGGCCAGAAATATATTTCGGAATGTACTGAGAAAATTCAGGAACTGAAAGAAATCATTGACAAAGAAGAACTTGATGTTGATATCCAGGTAGATGGCGGAATCAATGAGGAAACACTTGTAACAGTAATGGAAGCAGGTGCAAATCTTGTTGTAGCCGGTTCATATGTATTTAATGGCAATCTTGCTGACAATGTGAGAAAGATTGAAGTACAGATGGAAAAGATCAAATCAAAACTTGACTGAGGTATCATATGAATGATGTGATCATAGTAAGTGGGGGCAGTATCCAGAAGGATTTTGCCCTTGCTTTTTTAAAAAAAAGAAAAAAAGAAAATACGTGTATTATTGCGGCAGACAGAGGACTGGAGTTTCTGGCAGGTACGGAATACAGCCCGGATGTAGTAGTTGGAGATTTTGACAGCCTTTCCCCTGAGGGAAAAGTCTATCTGGATTCGCTGAAAAATACTGAGATATGCAGACTGAAACCTGAAAAAGATGATTCAGATACGCAGTCAGCGACTAATTATGCAATTGCCAGAGGGGCAAAACAGATTACTGTTCTTGGTGCGACTGGAAACAGAATCGATCATCTTCTGGCAAACTTCGGTCTGCTTGTAATGGCAGAAAACAAAGGTACTGTCGTTGATCTTGTGGATGCATATAATTACATTACACTCATTCCAAGCGGTACAGTTCTGAAAAAAGATATGCAGTTTGGTAAATATGTATCTTTCTTTTCCATAGGAGGAGATGTAACAGGACTGACGCTTAAAGGGTTCAAATATCCGTTGAATGGACATCATCTGACAACGTCTGACAGTGGGTTGACTGTAAGCAATGAGATAGAGGATGAAGAAGCAGTGGTAACTTATGAAAAAGGAACTTTGCTGATGCTTATGACGAGAGACTGATGCTGCTGTTTTTTGCATATAAATGTAGTTATAAACGTAATAAAAACGAAAATTCTGTATAATTATACTGCGAGATGCATACAAATGTCTTGACTGCAACGACAAATAGCAGTAAAATATTCCTGTTCTTTTAACAGTAAAAGTGTGATTAATACTGTTATTATAATGAAGAAAGAGACAGGGTGGTTTCGTAAGGATAAGTCTGTCCCTTCGGGGATGGATTTTTTTTGCGCAAAATTGTCCGCAAATAATGAAGGAGAGGAAGAGCATGAAAGCGTACAAAAAATTCATGAATGCACTTGCAACGGTAGAAAAAATTGTGCTTGTAATCACATTTCTGCTTATTCTGGTGCTGACAGTGGGAAATGTTTTTTCCCGTAAAGTCATTCATCGTTCATGGTCCTTTACAGAGGAACTTGTAGTAGCGGTGTTTGTACTGATCACGCTTCTGGCAGCTGCACTGGCTGCAAGAGAAGAAGGTGGACTGGTAAGCCTTACTCTGGTTACAGACCGTCTTCCGAAAAAGCTGAAAAAACCATCAATGATACTTATCACAGTTCTCTGTATTATTTTTTCAGCAATTCTTTTTAAATATGGAATGGATAAAGTAATTACCCAGCTTCAGAATGGAAAGAGAACATTCGTACTGGACTGGCCAGAGTGGATATTCTGGTCTTTCGTTCCAATTGGAGCAGGCTGCATGATTCTGCATTTTATAGAATTCTGCCTGGATTTCTGCACAAAAGATGAAAAGGAGGATAAATAAATGATCAGCGTAATTCTGTTTATTTCATTTTTTATTTTCCTGATCCTTGGTGTGCCGATTGCAATCTGTCTGGGACTTTCATCAGTATGTGCGATCCTTTATTCAGGAACATCACTTACAATAGTTGCAACTAACATATATTCAGGAATCAGTAAATTCCTGCTTCTGGCAATTCCGTTTTTCGTTCTGTCAGGAAATATTATGGCAAAGGCAGGTATCTCCAAACGACTGATCAAATTTGTAGATACCTGTGTTGGACACAAAAAGGGTGGTATTGCTATCGTATGCGTTATCGTTGCATGTTTCTTCGGAGCAATTTCCGGTTCCGGTCCTGCAACTGTAGCAGCTCTTGGTGCGGTACTGATTCCTGCAATGGTGGAACAGGGTGGATTTTCTGCACCGTTTGCGACTGCTCTGATGGCAACATCAAGTTCTATAGCCATTGTCATTCCGCCAAGTATTGCATTCGTAGTATATGCGTCTATTACAGGTGTGTCTATCGCAGATATGTTTATGGCAGGTATCGTACCTGGAATTCTTATGGGTGTGGCACTTGCACTTGTAGTATTACTTGAGGCAAAGAAACACAATATCCAGCCGTCCAGAGAAAAAGCTTCCGCAAAAGAACGATGGGATGCTTTCAAAGATGCATTCTGGGGATTTCTGATGCCTGTTATTATACTTGGAGGAATCTACGGTGGTATTTTTACACCCACAGAAGCCGCTGCTGTATCTGTAGTATACGGACTTTTTGTTGGTATGGTTATTTACAGAGAAGTTTCTTTCAGAGATCTTTTTGATATTCTGATTGGTTCTGCAAAGACGACCGGCGGAATTATGCTGATCGTTGCCTGTGCATCACTTTTTTCATTTGTATGTACAAAATTCGGTATTGCATCAGCAGCATCAGAACTGTTGGCTTCCATTGCACATAACCAGTTTGTTTTCCTTCTTATTGTAAATGTGATATTCCTGATCGCAGGCTGTTTTATTGATGCAAACTCTGCTATGTATATCTTTATACCGATCATGCTTCCGGTATGTAAGGCACTTGGATATGATGTGGTTGCATTTGGTGTTATGGCCACTGTCAACCTGGCAATTGGACAGGTAACACCTCCGGTAGGTGTAAACCTTTTTGTTGCTATCAGTGTCAAGATCAAAAAAGGTCTGGAAGTAACTTTACAGGAAATTTCAAAAGCAGTTGTACCTATGATCGCAGTCAGTGTTGCTGTTCTTCTGGTTATTACATACGTTCCGGCAGTGTCTGTGTCACTTCCGAAAGCACTTGCAAAGAATGGTTCTTATACAGGAAATCAGTCTTCTGAGTCCGACAGCTCTGGTTCCAAAGATTCCGGTGACGGATCAGAATCCTTTAATACAATTGCTGATTACAGCGATCTTGACTGGCCGGAGATGACATGGAACTTTGCATGCTCCACAACTGAAACAAGTACATGGGCAGATGGCGGACGTAAGTTTGGAGAACTTATGGAAAAAGCTACCGGAGGAAAAGTCAAAGTCAATGTTTATGCAGCAGACCAGCTGACGAATGGAAATCAGTCCGAAGGAATCCAGGCACTGATGAACGGAGATCCGGTACAGATTTCCATGCATTCAAACCTGATCTATTCAGCATTTGACCCGAGATTTAATGTAGTATCCCTGCCGTTTATTTATGACTCCTACGATGACGCAGATGCGAAGTTTGACGGGGCAGCAGGAGATAAGCTGAAAGAGATCCTTGGAGAATACGGACTTCACTGCATGGGAATCGCAGAAAACGGATTCCGTGAGCTGACCAACAGCAAACATGAAGTGAAGACAGTAGATGATATGAAAAACCTGAAGATCCGTGTGGCAGGATCAAACCTTCTTATGGAATGCTATAAGAGATGGGGTGCAGATGCCACAAACATGAACTGGTCAGAAACTTATACAGCACTGCAGCAGAATACAGTGGAAGGTCAGGAGAATCCGCTTCCGGCAATTGATGCTGCAAGTGTACAGGAAGTGCAGCCGTATTGCTCCATATGGGATGCAATTTATGACTGTCTGTTCTTCTGTATCAATGAAGACATTTATAACAGTCTTACAGCTGAGCAGCAGGCTGTTGTAGATGAAGCAGGCCAGAAAGCTGTAGAATATGAACGTTACATCAACCGTTCCGGTGACGAAGAGATCATGAGCCGCTGGGAATCCAAGAATGGTGTGACATTTACTCAGAAAGAGGATATGGATATTGATTCCTTTAAAGAAGCAGTAGACGGTGTAGATGAGTGGTTTGTAAAAGAACTTCAGACTCAGGGTTATGATGATGCGCAGGAACTTGTAGATCTTTTCGAAAAGTAAAGATGTAATATATGAAAAGGGAACCTGAAATTCGGGTTCTCTTTTTGGTGCACACAAATAAAAAGAACGTTACTGTTCACTCCGTTCACAGCAACTTGGTCAAAATCCATTCCAAATCACCTTCGGTGATGGGATTTTGCCCGTATGTCTCGGGATTTTGCCATATTCATGGCAAAACACCTCGCGGGATATTACCTGTGAACAGTTACAAAAGAACACTTATTCTAACTAAAAGATGTGTTATAATCATAGTCAGAAGAGTTAATTTCTGATAAAATTATTAAAGATAACAAAGGAACAGATAAAATGGAAAATACGGAATATACACTGATTCGTTCAAAAAGAAAATCACTGTCTGTTCAGATAAAAACAGATGGTCAGCTGATCGTACGGGCACCTCTGCACCTGGCAAAAAATAAAATAGATAGTTTTGTCAGAGAACATGAGGACTGGATCAGAAAAAACATGGCGAAGGTGGAACAGTATCAGGAAGAGCGGGTGGAAATTACTGACAGACAGCGTTCGGAAGGAATCAGGCTGGCAAAGCAGGTATTTCCGGAGCGGGCTGCATATTTTGCAAGACGCATGGGTGTTTCCTATGGCAGGATCACTATACGTGAGCAGAAGACGAGATGGGGAAGCTGCAGTTCTGGCGGTAATCTGAACTTTAACTGGAAGCTGGTACTGATGCCATCAGAAGTACTGGACTATGTGGTAGTACATGAACTGGCACACAGAAAAGAGATGAATCACTCGGCGAAGTTCTGGAAAGTGGTTGAGGCAGAACTGCCGGATTATATGGCACGGAGAGAGAATCTGCGGGTGTTGGGAAGAAGATTTGTGTAACTGCGGAGAGTGGGCAGATGAGTGACGCTCCTGGAAGATGATTCTGAGTCAGGTCCGTGGACAGGCTTCGGAACCGAGAATCACTAGGACATTCATTTTCTGCTAAAAACATAGCTTCAAATCACAAACTCGCTTCGCTCAGACAGTGTGATTGTGAAGCTATAACACAGAAACTGAATATCCAAGTGATACCATCGATTCCTGCAGAGCATCGCACAGCCCTGAGCTCAGAACATCTTCCAGGGCTGACTTACCATGTAGCACACCTCTCCAGCAGGTTCACGGAAATCGTTGAGTTAGTATGCATGACGGAAGATATGGAAGACGCAGGTAGATTCATGGAAGATTTTTCAATACTCAGGAAGGAAGGTCGGGAGTTCTGGTGAGAGGGGGAGGATATCTGAGAGGTGAGTTTAAGGTCTTGATATGCCAGGCAGCTGTGTTATGAAAAAAGGCCGATTGTCTGAGCGAAGCGAGTTTGAGAGCCTTTTTTTCATGCTTTTAACAGATGACCGGCATATTTAGAACTTTCTCACCACGAAGCCGATCCTTCCCTGCTCACCAGAACTACCCGACAGAGCCTTCCGTGACTATTGAAACAACCATATATACAACCTATCTGCAACAGTTAAATCAACTAAATACAGTTTCCAACAATCATTCTGATATTATTGAACCGACCATAAATTCATCTACAAAACACAGGAGCGGAAAATGAAACCAGAAATAATATACCTCATAATAATCAACATCATCACATTCATAACCTACGGCATAGATAAAGCCAAAGCCCGCAAAGGCGCCTGGAGAATACCCGAAAAAACCCTGATCGGTCTTGCAGCGGCAGGAGGCGGTATTGGTGCACTGGCAGGAATGAGCTTCTTCCATCACAAAACCCGAAAACCCCTGTTCAAAATAGGAATACCGGTTATACTGATCATAGAAGCAGCAGTGGCAGCATGGCTGCAGGCACACATATAAAACACAAATACAGACCAGCATACAACCTCGAAAGAAGAAAAATTATGAAAACAATCCAGATATTTTACGGAGATTCCAATACATACGGCTATGATCCCAGGTCCTTCCTGGGAGACCAGTACCCGGCCGAGATCAGATGGACCGGAATACTTAAAAACCAGACAGACTGGGATATCCGCAACCACGGAATCTGCGGAAGAAGCATACCCCATACAGAAAGCCAGATTAAATTTGCCTGTGAACAGATACAGAACTGGACAAAACAGGAAAATCCACCATATATATGGATTATGCTGGGAACCAATGATCTTCTGGATAATCAGAACTTTACAGCAGAAGACGTTACAGACAGAATGCGAAACTTTCTGACAGAAATAATGAAACAGCCAGCCATTATAAATAAACAGATTCACCTGGGGCTGATATCCCCTGCCAGTATGGAATACGGAGCATGGGTGGACAGCGACAGACTGTACGAAGAATCCAGAAGGCTTCATACAGAATACAGACGCCTTTCAGAAAAACTGAACCTGCTTTTTATCAGTACAGAAAACTGGAACATACCAGTTTTATTCGACGGGGTACACTTTTCAGAAGAAGGACACAGGATTTTTGCGGCACAGATAAAAACAGAACTGAGCAGAATAGAAAAAGCTTGAACAGGAGAATATAACATGATAAAAATTGACCTGATAACCGGTTTCCTCGGGTCCGGAAAAACAACATTTATAAAAAAATACGCCCGTTATCTGATGAAACAGGGGCTGAATATCGGCATACTTGAAAATGACCTTGGACCAGTTAATATAGATATGATGCTGCTCCATGATCTTGAAGGAGATAACTGTGAGCTGGAAATGGTCTCAGGTGGATGCGATAAAGACTGCTACAGAAGAAGATTCAGGACAAAACTCATTGCAATGGGGATGAGCGGTTATGACAGAGTGCTTATCGAACCGTCGGGTGTATTTGACGTAGATGATTTTTTTGATGCATTATATGAAGAACCACTGGATCGCTGGTATCAGATAGGAAATGTGATCACAATTGCAGATGCTGCACTTGCACAAAATCTGTCATCACAGGCAGATTATGTACTTGCATCAGAGGCTGCCAGTGCAGGCAGTGTGATATTGAGCAGATGCCAGGAGGCATCAGAAGAAGAAATAAGTAATACAATAGCACATCTCAACCGTGCACTCAGAGAAATTCACTGCGAAAGAACATTGAAAGATGAAGTGATCACGAAAAACTGGGAAGATTTTACAGATAAAGATTTTGAAAAAATATTTTCCTGCGGATATACAGCTGCAACCTATGAGAAAATGGAATTGGACGAGACATCAGTATTCGATTCCCTGTATTTTATGAACCAGTCGATAACAGAAGAAAAACTCTGTACAGAAGCAGAGAGAATTTTCTCGGATCCGGAGTGTGGTTCTGTATGGAGAATCAAAGGCTTTGTCAGGAAAGACAAAAACCAATGGGTGGAGATAAATGCTGCACGACACAAGACTACAGTAAATCAGATGGAAGTCGGTCAGGAAGTCATTATTGTGATCGGAGAAAACCTGAACCGCAGCGTTATAGAAAAATACCTGAATGTTACAGATAAATAAAATACGCAGAGGTATATGGAGGAATATCATGAATAATCAGACAAGAATACTTTTTACAGATCTGGATGGAACGCTTCTGAATGATCAGAAAAAAGTTACATCCCAAACACAGAAAGCAATAGATGATGCTCTTGCAGCAGGACATAAGATTGTGATCACTACAGGACGTCCACTTGCCAGCGGACTTACATGTGCGAAGGAAACAGGACTTATAAAAGAAGGCTGTTATGTAATTGCATTTAATGGAGGACAGATTTATGATCCTTTTCATAAAAAGACCATTTATGGAAAAAATATTCCGAGAGAGACAGCCAGATATATTTTCAGCGAAGCGGTAAAAAGAAATCTCCATATACAGGGATATTCAGACACACATGTACTTTCACTGAAAAAAAGCCCGGAGCTTCTGCGTTATGTAAAAGGAACGGGACAGCCTTATAAGATTGTCAATACAGTTGAAGAAGCAGTCCCGGCAGATATGTATAAAATCCTTGCTATCAGCTATGATGACCGTGAGGGAGAAGACCGTTTCAAAGAAGAAGTGGTAGATCAGCTGAAGGAAACTGTACACGGATTTTATTCCAATGATGCCTATCTGGAAATCGTTCCACAGGGAATATCCAAAGGCTTTGCCGTAAAATGGATGTGCCAGTATCTGGGAATACCGATCGAAAACTCCGTAGCTGCCGGAGATGCGGAAAATGATATCGAAATGCTGAAAGCAGCACAGATCGGAGCTGTGATGTGCAATGCCTTTCCAGGGGTACGGGAATATGGAAATTATGTGACAGTTAATGACAATAATCATGATGGTGTCGGTGAGATTATTCATAAATTTATTTTGAAAGACTGTTGACGCACAAAATCTGAGTGCAATAAATCCGGGAGATGGTTATACGGAACAGCACAGTTATATAGCAATAGATTTGAAATCATTTCATGCATCGGAATAAATCTGTATCTCTGTAAGGTGGCTATGGATATTGTTGTATTGTAATAGAAATGACAAATCTTTTGAGATATGTTGCAGGATCAACCGACATGCTTCTGAACAAGGAGGTCACCTATGCCTTTTGAAATAGTACGAAATGATATTGTAAATATGCAAGTAGATGCGGTGGTGAACACTGCAAATCCCAACCCTGTCATCGGCTCTGGCGTTGACTGCGGAATACATAAAAAAGCTGGACCTGAGTTGCTTTTGGCAAGACAAAAAATCGGTTGCATTACTTTCGGTAATGCATTTATTACACCAGGATTCAATTTGGAGGCTAAGTATGTTATCCATACTGTAGGACCTGTTTGGGAGGATGGCAATCACGGAGAAGAGCAAATTTTATCTTCGTGTTACAGGAAGTCATTGGCATTGGCTAAAGAGCATGAGTGCGAGTCCATCGCATTTCCCTTGATAGCTACAGGTAATTACGGATTTCCGAAACCCCTCGCTTTGCAAATTGCGGTTCGTGAAATCAGTACTTTCCTGCTGGAAAATGAAATGCAGGTCTATCTTGTTGTGTTTGGCAAAGAAGCATTTGCCCTTTCGGAAAAACTGTTCAAATCCGTCAGCAGTTATATTGATGAAAATTATATCTGCAGCAAAACGCTTGATGAATATGGAACGGAAAGCGTGTATGGTTCTCGCGTTGAAACAAGGCGTATAAGAGAACGGCTGAAACGAAATAATCGAATCTATGAAGATATTTGCCCGTCACAGGCATTGGAAGAATGCCCTGATATGCCTGCAGGAGCAGCCATACCGATGGATTCTGATGATTTTGGGCAGCTGTTTAAAAATCTGGATGCAGGTTTTTCTGAAACACTCCTGCAACTGATTGACCGTACCGGAAAGAAAGATTCCGAAATCTATAAAAAAGCAAATGTGGATAGAAAGCTGTTCTCGAAAATCCGAAATAATATGGACTATAGACCATCAAAGATAACTGCACTGGCTTTCGCCTTTGCACTGGAACTGGATGTTGAGGAAGCAAAGGACTTTATTGGCAGAGCAGGATTTGCCCTTTCTCACAGTAGTAAGTTTGATGTGATTGTGGAGTATTTTCTGGTAAACAGGAATTACAATGTGTTTGAACTAAATGAAGTTCTGTTTGCTTTTGACCAGCCGCTTATCGGCGCATAAAAATGTCGCATACCATGTGACCATTCATTCTCCTGTTTTTTTTATAATGAAATCACAATAAAGAACAGGAGGATTTCAAAATGACAGAACTTGTGTTTATCTTAGATCGCAGTGGTTCCATGTCGGGACTGGAAAAGGACACTATCGGAGGTTTTAATTCTATGTTGGAAAAGCAGCGTAAAGAGCCTGGTAATGCCGTGGTATCCACCGTGCTGTTTGACAACGAAACAGAGGTTATTCATGACCGTGTTGCTATTGCAGATGTACCGAACCTTACGGATAAGGAATATTTCGTACGTGGCTGCACGGCACTTCTTGATGCTGTTGGTGGTGCAATCCACCATATCGGGAATGTTCATAAATATGCCCGAAAAGAAGATGTGCCGGAAAGGACCCTCTTTATCATCACAACTGATGGCATGGAAAATGTCAGCCACCGTTACACCTATGATAAGGTGCGTCACATGATTGAGCGTCAGAAAGAGTGTTACGGCTGGGAGTTCCTTTTCCTCGGCGCAAATATTGATGCGGCGGCAGAAGCCGGAAAATTTGGTATCGATGAATCTATGGCTGCAAACTACCACTGTGATGAGGTTGGAACGGCACTCAACTATGAAGTCATCAGCGAGGCAATTACCAGTGTAAGGTCGTGTGCAGCACCGTTGTCTGCTGATTGGAAAAAGAAGATTGATGCGGATTATAAGAAGAGAGGAGGCAAAAGATGATTGGAGCAATCTTAGGTGATATCATTGGTAGTCCTTATGAATTTGACCGTGGTAACAAGAGTAAAGAGTTCCCTTTATTCTCACGCAAATCCACCTATACGGATGATACCGTAATGACTTTGGCTGTCGGTCAGACCTTTCTTGATGCACAGCCGAGTGCTTCAGATGATTGGATTTTGCGAAGCTTGGCTGATCATATGCGTCAATTTGGAAAGATGTATCCGAATGCCGGGTACGGAGGTATGTTCAGACAATGGCTTCGTAATCCAGAGTGCAAGGCTTACAATAGTTTTGGTAATGGCTCTGCAATGCGTGTTTCATCGGTTGCGTGGTTATATAACGATATCGATGCTGTCAGACATGCAGCAAGGCTTTCTGCCGAGGTTACCCACAATCATCCGGAAGGAATCAAGGGTGCTGAAGCAACTGCCAGTGCTATCTTCCTGGCAAGAACAGGATATAGCAAGGCAGAAATTAGGGAATATATTGAACATGAATTTGGTTATGAATTGAATCGTACCTGCGATGAAATCAGACCCGGATATTTTCATATAGAAACCTGCATGGAAACTGTGCCGGAGGCCATCACGGCTTTCCTGGAGGGAGATAGTTTTGAGGATGTTATTCGCACTGCGGTATCCCTGGGTGGCGATTGTGATACGCTGACGGCTATTGCCGGTGGCATAGCAGAAGGCTTCTATGGTGTTCCTGACGAACTGAAAGAAGAGTGCTATAAGCGTTTGCCGGAGCCGTTGCTTAAGGTGTTGAAAGCGTTTACGGAGTATCTCGAGCGAAATAACCAGAGCAAGATCCACCCGTGTATTACGGTATTGTAATTTTGACAATTTTGTATTACTTACGAGTAGCAGACTTGATAAGGCATTCACCTGGAAAAACAGGCGAGTGCCTTTTTGCTTTCAAGTATTCAATTAACCGAAAAAATATAAAATTTCATCAGGTGCTGTATTTATGTTCTTCATCTTTTGAATATGTGTAGGAACATTTTTTTGCTGGCATAAAAATGATTTTTACAATAAGTAGAAATAGAAACGAGGCGAGAAAAGAATTTGAAAAATTCATTTTGGAAAGTGTGGAAATATAAAGTTACTGTTCACAGGTAATATTCCGCGAGGTGTTTTGCCATGAATATGGCAAAATCCCGAGACATACGGGGCAAAATCCCATCACCGAAGGTGATTTGGAATGGATTTTGACCAAGTTGCTGTGAACGGAGTGAACAGTAACAATATAAATGAATGACAGGAGATGAAAATGAATATTCACAAAGATAAGATGCTATGGTATAATACAAGGTACTGTATTAGGACTTCTTATGAGAGAAGCTGAAATATGGGAAAAGATTAAAAAGGCAAAGAACTTAAGATCTGTGTTAAAGTAATAATAAGTATGATGAAATCCCTTGAAATCAAAGGATTTATAGGAGGTAATATAAAAAATGAAATTAGGTATCGTAGGCCTTCCGAACGTAGGCAAAAGTACATTATTTAATTCCCTGACAAAAGCCGGTGCAGAATCTGCAAACTATCCGTTCTGTACTATCGATCCGAATGTTGGTGTTGTTACAGTGCCGGATGAGAGACTGAACCTTCTGGGAGAATTTTACCACTCCAAAAAAGTTACACCAGCAGTTATTGAATTTGTGGATATTGCAGGCCTTGTAAAAGGAGCATCCAAGGGTGAGGGACTTGGCAACCAGTTCCTTGCAAATATCCGTGAAGTAGATGCAATCGTTCATGTAGTACGTTGCTTTGAAGATCCGAATGTTATCCATGTAGATGGAAGTATCGATCCTTTGAGAGATATTGAGACTATTAATCTGGAACTTATCTTTTCAGACCTCGAGATTCTTGAGAGAAGAATCGCAAAAGTAACCAAGACCGCGCGTATGGACAAAGAGGCAGCCAAGGAGCTGGATTTCCTCCAGAAAATTAAAAAACATCTCGAGGATGGAAACATGGCAATCACTATGGAACTGGAGAATGAAGATGAAGAAAGCTGGATGGCTACATATAATCTTCTCACATGGAAACCGGTGATTTATGCTGCAAACGTAAGCGAAGATGATCTGGCAGATGATGGTGAATCCAATGCATATGTCCAGGAAGTAAGAAAATATGCAGCAGAGCAGAAGAGTGAAGTGTTTGTTATCTGTGCAGAGATTGAAGAAGAAATTTCCGAGCTGGATGATGATGAGAAAAAAATGTTTCTTGAAGATCTGGGACTGAAAGAATCCGGACTGGAAAAACTGGTAAAAGCCAGCTACAGTCTTCTTGGACTGATGAGTTTCCTTACTTCAGGCGAGGATGAGACACGTGCATGGACTATCAAGATCGGTACAAAAGCACCTCAGGCAGCAGGTAAGATCCACACAGATTTTGAAAGAGGTTTTATTAAGGCAGAAGTTGTAAACTATCAGGACCTGCTGGACTGCGGTTCTTATGCCGGAGCCAGAGAAAAAGGCCTGGTTCGTATGGAAGGAAAGGAATACGTGGTGCAGGATGGAGATGTGATCCTGTTTAGATTTAACGTATGATAAAGGTGATTTATGGATATGTCGATCCGATTTCCGAATCTGGATATTAATCTTGGGCATATAGCGAAATCAGTTTCAGTTTTGGGCTTTGATCTGCGGATATATGGTATATTGATCGCTGCAGGAATGCTTCTTGGCATATTATTTATTGAACTTCAGGCCAGAAGAAAGAATCAGGATCCGAACCTCTATCTGGGAATGACGATTGTCAGCCTGATCGGAGGCCTGATCGGAGCGAGACTTTATTACGTGGCTTTTTCCTGGGATACTTTTAGCGGACAATCCTGGAAAGCTGTCTGTGATATCAGAAACGGTGGACTTGCGATTTATGGAGGGATTTTTGCAGGTGCACTGTTTGGATTGATATTCTGCAGGATTTTCAGACTTTCTTTTGGCAGAATGGCAGATATTTCCTGTATAGGTCTTCTGATAGGACAGATAATAGGAATATGGGGAAACTTTTTTAACCGTGCATCTTTTGGTGAATATACAGAGAGCCTTTTTGCAATGCAGATTCCTGTGGACGCAGTCAGAGTCAGTGAGATAACGAAAACCATGCAGGATAATCTGAAGACAGTAAACGGTAGTGTCTATATACAGGTACATCCGCTGTTTTTCTATGAATTTGTCTGGTGTCTGCTGCTTTTGATCGTGCTTCTGATATACAACAGACGCAAGAAATATCAGGGAGAGATATTTACCAGGTATCTTGCAGGCTATGGTCTTGGAAAGATTGCAATAGAATGGCTGAGGACAGATGCTTTGTATATTCCTCACACAAAGATTCCGGTTTCCCTGCCTGTGTCAGTGGTATTGTTTGTGGTTTGTGCAGTTATGGCGACTACACGAAGAATACTTTCCAAAAAGAGAGAGGCTATCAGAAGACGCAGGAGAGAGGCAATCTATGGAACAGAAGAAAAGCACAGCCGCAGTTATGAGGACATGCAGCATTATGAAAGTGTGCAGGATGAATTTCGTGATATACTTTCCGGCGTGGATCAGAAAACAGATCGAACAGATACAAAAGAAGAACCTGAACAGGAAGATCAGGAAACTTCAGAGACAGCTGAACAGCAGAATAAGCAGCAGAGTGGATCTTCTGAAAAGCCAGGAGATCAGCAGGAAGCTGGACAGACTGATTGAACAGATGTATGACGAATAAACGAATTAGAAACAGGGGGGTTTTTGGGAACAAAAGCCTCTCTGTTTTTGATTTGGAATGGATTTTGCCCCGTATGTCCCGGGATTTTGCCATATTCATGGCAAAACACCTCGCGGGATATTACCTGTGAACAATTACAATCCAAAACTTTGAAAGTAAAAATCTCAGATTCCCACTTGTATTTTCGCCATAAATGGTTTAGAATGTTTTCATAAGTGGTAGAAAGTGGTGAATAGTGGTGGCAAATGGAGGGAATGTGGCAGATCCGTCCAGACCCGCCAGAAAGTACGAAGGGGAGAATCGTACTTTACGAGAGTAGGTGAGTTTAATTTATGTTCATGGGCGAATACAATCATACAATCGACGCTAAGGGGCGTCTGATCATCCCTTCTAAATTCAGAGAACTTTTGGGAGAAGAGTTCGTACTGACCAAGGGACTGGATGGTTGTCTTTCTATTTATCCAATGGGCGAATGGAATGCCTTTGAAGAGAAACTCAGAGCCTTACCACTTACAAACAAAAATGCCAGAACCTTCACACGTTTCTTTGTGGCAGGTGCAACTAACTGTGAACTGGACAAGCAGGGCAGAATCCTGGTGCCTCAGACACTGAGGGAATTTGCCGGGCTGGATAAAGATGTTGTGCTCACAGGTAACCTGAACAGAATTGAAGTCTGGAGCAAAGAAAAGTGGAGCGAGAACTGCAATTATGATGATATGGACAGTATTGCAGAGGGTATGCAGGATATGGGTATCATCATCTGAGCATTACGCCGGAAAGAAATCCAACAGGAGACGGATATGGAATTTAAACACAAATCTGTATTACTGGAAGAAACCATCGATGGCTTAAGGGTAAAGCCTGACGGGATTTACGTGGATGGAACTCTGGGAGGAGCGGGACATGCCAGTGAGGTATGTCGAAGACTTTCTGCCAAGGGGAGATTTATTGGCATAGATCAGGACCAAGATGCAATAGTTGCTGCGAGTGAGAGACTGGCCGCGTATGAGGACAGAGTGACGATCATTCGCAGCAATTATTGTTACATGGCTAATGAACTTAAGAATCTGGGAATCCGACACGTAGATGGAATCGTCCTTGATCTGGGCGTTTCGTCATACCAGTTAGATAATGAAGAACGGGGATTTACCTACAGAGTAGATGCACCCCTGGATATGCGCATGGACCAGAGACAGAGCCGTACAGCGGCAGATATTGTCAATGGCTATGAGGAAAAAGAACTGTACCGGATCATACGTGATTACGGTGAAGATAAATTTGCGAAAAATATTGCAAAACATATTGTTGCAGCGAGACAGAAAGCACCTATACAAACAACAGGAGAACTGACAGAGATTATACGTCAGTCTATTCCCATGAAAATACAGGCGACAGGTGGTCATCCTGCAAAAAGAACCTTTCAGGCGATTCGAATTGAGTTGAACAGAGAACTGGATGTGCTGAGAGATTCTCTTGATGGAATGATCGACCTTCTGAATGATGGTGGAAGGATATGCATTATTACTTTCCATTCTCTGGAAGACAGAATCGTAAAGACAATATTCAGAAAAAATGAAAATCCATGTACCTGCCCGCCGGATTTTCCGGTATGTGTATGTGGTAAGAAATCTAAAGGTAAAGTGATCACCAGGAAGCCGATTTTACCTGGTGCAGAAGAAATGGAAGAAAATCCACGATCCAAGAGTGCAAAACTCAGGATCTTTGAAAGAAGATTTGATCAGAACTGATCATGATATTGGCAGCAGCGCAGAATGAGATGTAAAGGAAGACAGTGAAGCAAAATGGAACGGACGAACAGGGCGGTTACGTCAAGAAAAAGCAGAATAAACGCACAGAGTGCCCGGGGAATGTATGTGGACGGCAACACAGTCCGCAGACTGCAGGAAGTACCAGCCAGATCTCGTGAGATGACAGAAGCGCAGATTGCCAAACGCAAAAAGATCTCACGTCCGGCGTCTCAGTCAGAGAAGCGCAGACAACAGCTCAGCAAAGAAGCACAGAGAAACAGAGAAAAGGCCAGAAGCATGGGGCGGGGATTTGTAATTTTTCTTGCAGCAGTTTCCGTAGCAGTGCTTTTCTGCTGTGTAAATTATCTTCAGCTGAAGTCTGAAGTTACCGGCAAAATGAAGACAGTTGCAACACTGGAATCAGAACTTTCACAGCTGAAAGAAGAAAATAATGCATATGAAAGCCAGGTTACTTCTGATGTTGATCTGAACAATATCAAAAAGATTGCAATAGGCCGTCTTGGTATGAATTATCCGACAGATGATCAGAAGAAAACATACAGCGTACCAAGTAACAGTTATGTAAGACAGTATCAGGATATCACTGATGCAAAGAGGTGAGAAATTGAGCAATACCAGACAGAGGAACAAAAAGAGACCTCAGAAAAAAATAAATCATCTGATGAGAGGAAAGCTAGTAGGACTATTTGCAGTAGTGCTGCTAGCTTTAGTTTGTTTGCTGGGGAGAATTACCTATATTAATGCAACCAGCGGACAAAAATATAAAAAACAGGTGCTGACACAGGCACAGCAGAAATATGAGAGCAATGTTCTTCCTGCGAAGCGAGGGGATATTTACGACAGGAATGGAAATATACTGGCAACCAGTAACAAAGTATACAATGTAATACTTGACTGCAAAACAGTGAATTCAGATGAGGATTACGTGGAACCGACAGTCCGGGCTCTGACAGAGGTACTTGGGCTTGACGAAGATGATATCCGTTCCAGACTTTCAGCGGAAAAAACAGCAAACAGTCAGTATCAGATCATCAAAAAGCAGCTGTCCATGGATGATAAGAAGAAATTTGAAGAGTATACAAATGTTTCCGAAGACAGTGATCTGTCTGATGCACAGAAAAAAGAGCGGAGCAATATAAAAGGGGTCTGGTTTGAGGAGGATTATCTGAGAAGTTATCCGTTTAATGACCTTGCGTGTGATACGATCGGTTTTACTCTTGCAAGAGATACTGCAGACGTGGGACTGGAAAGTTACTATAACAGTACACTGACTGGTGCAGACGGGCGCCAGTACGGATATATTAATGATAATTCCGATGTTGAACAGACGATCATTGATCCGAGTGACGGACAGAGCATTGTTACATCTCTTGATGTAGGTGCACAGCAGATTGTCGAAAAATATGTAAACGGATTCAAGTCAAGTATGGGTGCCAAGAATATCGGAGTGGTTGTAATGAAACCTTCTACAGGAGAAATTATTGCCATGGATGGTGGCGACCGCTATGATCTGAATGATCCGCGAGATCTTTCACAGGTTTATTCGCAGGAAGAAATAAAGGCAATGAATGATGAAGAAACAGTTACTGCACTGAATGCCATGTGGAATAACTTCTGTGTAACTGATGCATTTGAACCAGGATCAGTTGTCAAACCGATCGTAATGGCGGGGGCTCTCGAAAAAGGTAAAATATCCGTAAATGATTCCTTTGTCTGTGATGGCGGTCAGCTTTTTGGCGCAAACGGAGATACCTATATTAAATGTGCGGTATGGCCAGATGCTCATGGAACAGAAACACTTCGAGAAGTTATCGCCAATTCCTGTAATGATGCAATGATGCAGATTGCTGCAAAAATGGGAACAGAACAGTTTTTGAAAGCTCAGACACTGTTTAATTTCGGAAGCAGGGCAGGAATAGACCTTCCGAATGAAGGTTCCGGTGTTATCCATACAACAGAAACAATGGGAGAGACTGAACTTGCATGTTCAGCTTTCGGTCAGGGATTTACCTGTACAATGATCCAGGAAATCAATGCCATGTGCTCTGTTATCAACGGAGGTTACTATTATCAGCCGCACCTCGTAACTGCGATCAAGGATAGCAATGGCGGAATTGTCAAAAATATAGATCCTGTACTTATGAAGCAGACAATATCATCTGATATTTCAGCAGATATCCGTTCCTATATGAAAGCCAGCGTTGATGAAGGTACCAGCCGTACTTCCAAGGTTCAGGGATACAGTTCTGGTGGTAAGACCGGTACAGCGGAAAAACTTCCGCGAGGAAATAAGAAGTATGTAGTTTCCTTTATTACATTTGCGCCGGTTGATGATCCGCAGGTTCTGATGTATGTAGTTGTAGATGAACCCAATACAGAAGATCAGGCAGACAGTAAATATCCGCAGTATATTGCACAGGGAATTTTGTCAGAACTTCTTCCTTACCTTAATGTAACACCAGATGAGTCTGAGGATGGAAGCGTTCCGGAAACAGAACTCTGGGAGGGATTTAAAGGAAAGCTGGTTGATGTGTCCGGAAGCAGTGTAGATGCCAACGGAAACCTGGTTGATGCAGAGGGAAATCTGGTTGATATGGATGGCAAGCGTATTGACGAAGACGGTTATCTCCTTGACGATAATGGAGAACATGTGCTGGATGCAGAAGGCCAGTATGTGAAATCTAATAATATCGGGGCTGCATCGGCAACTAATTCTTCTTCAGAAGACAATAAGCTGAAAGAAGCTATTTCTGATACAAATGTACCGGCTCCGCCAGAGAACAACGATACAGGAACAGATGAGGGCAATGATATGGAGTCAGAAGGAATTACAAATGAAGAAGCAGGACTTGAATAAGTAAGCTGAATAATCTGTATAAAACGAATGCTCTTCAAAGATTTTTCATATATTAATATGAAAGTCTTTGAAGAGTTTTTTTTTGTTATGAAGAAAAACAGAACTTTTCACAGAAGAAAAGTGTGGGTGATTTTTCTCTGCTGTATCATAATGCTTCTGGGACTTGCCGGAAGACTGGTATATCTGATGGGATTCAGGTCAGATTATTATTATAATAAAGCGGAAGATCTCCATGAAAGAGAGAGGGATATCAAGGCTGCCAGGGGCAGGATTCTGGATTCAGAAGGGAAAGTTCTGGCTGCCAACAAAACAGTATGTACGATTTCTGTAATCCACAGTCAGATAAAAGAACCGGAAAAAGTAATCAGGCTTCTTGTGGAGAAACTGGGGATATCAGAAGAAACTGCAAGAAAAAAAGTGGAAAAAATTTCTTCTATTGAGAAAATAAAGTCGAATGTGGAGAAAAAGACAGGGGATATCATACGAAAAGCAGGTCTTTCAGGTATCAAAGTAGACGAAGATTATAAACGCTATTATCCGTATGGAACACTCGCTTCACATGTACTTGGTTTTACAGGCGGAGACAATCAGGGAATCATAGGTCTTGAAGTGGAATATGAAGATATACTTAAGGGAAAAGCAGGAAAAATTCTCACAACAACAGATGCCCGTGGGATAGAACTGGAGGGAACAGAAGAAAAAAGACAGGAACCGGAAAAAGGAAATGATCTCAGAATAAGCCTGAACACAGATATACAAAAGTTCGTAGAACAGTGTGCATTAAAAGTAATGGAAGAAAAACAGGCAGAAAGGGTATCGATATTACTGATGAATCCACAGAACGGAATGATCTATGCCTGCGTGAATGTACCGGAATTTGATCTGAATGAGCCTTTTACGCTGAATCAGGATATAGATATTTCATCTCTGACAGAAAAAGAAAAGCAGGATCTGCTGAATCAGATGTGGAGAAATCCGTGTCTGAATGATACATACGAACCGGGATCAACTTTCAAAATTATTACTATGGCGGCAGGACTGGAAGAAGGAGCTGTTTCTCTGGAAGATTCTTTTTACTGTCCGGGATATAAACTGGTTGATGACAGAAGAATTCACTGTGCAAACCG
This sequence comes from Blautia sp. HCP28S3_G10, assembly GCF_052065235.1. Classification (NCBI taxonomy): domain Bacteria; kingdom Bacillati; phylum Bacillota; class Clostridia; order Lachnospirales; family Lachnospiraceae; genus Blautia; species Blautia sp. HCP28S3_G10. The sequence goes on from NZ_JBQHUL010000007.1 coordinate 67,247, forward strand.
GAGAGGACATGGTGCCCAGAATTTTGTTCAGGGTGCCGAAAACTCCTGCAATCCGGTGTTTATCGAAGTAGGGCTCAGATTGGGAACAGACAGATATTATCACTATTTCAGACAGTTTGGGCTTATGGAAAAAACAGGAATTGATCTGCCGGGAGAAGCAGGGACTATTATGCATAAAAAAGAAAATATGGGAAATGTGGAACTTGCAACAGTGGCTTTTGGCCAGTCTTTTCAGATCACGCCGGTTCAGCTTGCGACAACAGTCAGTTCGCTGATCAATGGCGGCAGGAGGGTAACGCCTCATTTCGGGATTTCAGTAGAAAGTGAGGACAGTAAAGTGGTAAAAGAACTGGAATACCCATCGAAAAGCGGTATTCTTTCGGAAGAGACGTCCGAAAAAATACGCTATATTCTTGAAAAAGTGGTGTCTGAAGGCTCCGGACGGAATGCAGCAGTGGAAGGCTATTCCATAGGTGGAAAAACTGCTACTTCCCAGACTCTTCCAAGAAGTGCAAACCGATATATTTCCTCGTTCCTTGGATTTGCACCTGCAGAAAATCCGAAGGTCCTTGCGCTTTGTATTATACATGATCCGAAAGGAAGCTATTACGGAGGAACTGTGGCGGCTCCTGTTGTCCGTACGATTTTCGCAAATATCCTGCCATGGCTCATCGAGGGTTGATAAATCTATAAAAAAGCCGTATAATCAAACGTGAAAAAAACGAAAGAATGATAAGAGGTGTGAGGATGAATTTTCAAGTTGTAATCCCGGTACTGATTTCTTTTGCCATCAGTGTGATTCTGGGACCTATCATCATCCCGTTTCTGAGAAAACTCAAGATGGGACAGACAGAACGAGTGGAAGGTGTGCAGTCACATCTGAAAAAAGCAGGAACTCCTACAATGGGAGGAATTATTTTTCTTCTGGCAGCAGTGATAACTTCTCTGTTCTACGTGAAAGACTATCCGGCAGTAATTCCGGTTCTGTTTCTGACACTGGGATTTGGTATTATCGGATTTCTGGATGACTATCTTAAAGTAGTACTTAAAAGGTCTGACGGACTTCTTGCGTGGCAGAAATTTGCTCTGCAGGTAGTTGTTACAGGTATATTTGTCTATTATCTGATAAATTATACAAATGTTGATCTTGCAATGCGTATTCCATTCTGGTCAGATCATTATCTTGATCTTGGCTGGCTTGCAATCCCGGTACTTTTTTTCGCAGTGATCGGTACAGTAAATGGTGTAAACTTTACTGACGGACTTGATGGTCTGGCTTCAAGCGTGACATTGATCGTAGCAGTTTTCTTTACCGTGGTTTCCATCGGAACAAAGAGCGGCATTGAGCCAATCACCTGTGCAGTAGTGGGCGGACTGATGGGTTTTTTGCTGTTTAATGTATATCCGGCGAAAGTATTCATGGGAGATACCGGTTCACTGGCACTGGGTGGATTTGTTGCAGGTGCTGCATACATGTTGCAGATGCCTCTGTTTATCCTGATCATCGGACTGATTTATCTTGTTGAAGTGCTTTCTGTTATGATCCAGGTTACTTATTTTAAGGCAACTCACGGAAAGAGAATTTTCAAAATGGCACCGATTCATCACCATTTTGAGTTGTGTGGCTGGTCAGAAACAAGAGTTGTGGCGGTATTTTCCGTAATTACGGCGGTAATGTGTCTGATCGGACTTCTGGCATTATAAACCTGACAACTGGGAGGAATAAAAATGAATTTACAGGGAAAAAGGGTGCTTGTATTTGGTTCCGGAAAGAGCGGAATCGGAGCTGCTGATCTGTTGGAGCAGGTTGGTGCGTGCCCTGTTATTTACGATGGAAACGAGGCAGTTGACAAAGAAGCGGTATTACATAAGATCGAACATCTGAAAAATACTGAGATCTATGCGGGAGAACTTCCTGAGAAAGTCAGAAAAAGTCTGGATCTGGTTGTACTGAGTCCTGGTGTACCTACGGATATTCCGATGGTGAAATCTTTTTATGAACAGGGACTTCCGGTATGGGGAGAAGTAGAACTGGCTTATCGCACAGGAAAAGGAAGAGTGCTGGCAATTACCGGTACGAATGGAAAAACAACAACAACAGCTCTTCTTGGCAAGATCATGCAGGATGCTGAGGATTCTGTCTTCGTAGTCGGAAACATCGGAACTCCGTATACTTCCAAAGCACTGGAAATGAGGGATAATACAACAACTGTTGCGGAGATAAGCAGTTTCCAGCTTGAAACTATTGAAGAATTCAAACCTGCAGTCAGCGCAATCCTGAATATTACAGAGGATCATCTGAACCGCCATCATACAATGGAAGAATATATCAGGGTCAAAGAACTGATCACCAGAAATCAGACAGAAGATGATTTCTGCATTCTTAATTATGAAGATCCGGTTCTGAGGAAATTTGGAAAAAATATTGTTCCTCAAACTGTATATTTTTCAAGTGAGAGAAAACTTGCCAGGGGAATTTATCTGGAAGGTGATCAGATTATCCTGAAAACTGACAAAGAAGAAATTCCGGTAGTCCGTACAGATGATCTGAAACTTCTTGGTAAACATAATTTTGAAAATGTGATGGCTGCAGTTGCAATGGCTTATTATGCGGGTGTATCCATGAACAGTATCCGTAAAAGCATCTGTGAATTTACAGCTGTGGAACATCGTATTGAATATGTAACCGAAAAAAACGGAGTTGTTTATTATAATGACTCAAAAGGAACAAATCCGGATGCTGCAATTAAAGGTATTCAGGCGATGAACCGTCCTACATATCTGATAGGTGGCGGTTACGATAAAGGTTCCAGTTATGATGAATGGCTGAATGCTTTTGACGGAAAGGTACGCTGCCTTGTTTTGATCGGTCAGACAAGGGAAAAAATTAAAGAAGCCGCAGAAAGACTTGGCGTGTGTCCATGCGTTCTCTGTGAAGATCTTGAAGAAGCTGTCAGATTCTGTGCACAGAAAGCACAGCCTGGTGAGGCAGTGCTGCTGTCACCTGCATGTGCGAGCTGGGGACAGTTTGATAATTATGAGCAGCGTGGAGATATGTTTAAAGAATATGTAAGAAATCTCTGATTTCTTAAGAACAGTCCGGAAGAATCCGGGCTGTTTTTATGTAAGAGGAATGTGTCTGCTTTGTTCTATATGTTGTGACCCTGAACGGCTTTCAGACATATAATAATCTGAGAGGTCTTTGGGAGTGAACGGATTGGAGGAAATCAGAGTCAGGGGCGGAACTCCCCTTTGTGGAAGCATTACGATTCAGGGATCTAAGAATGCGGCGCTGCCTGTAATGGCAGCGTCTCTTCTTCACAGAGGAGTCAGTGTTCTGAGAAAATGTCCGCGGATCACAGATGTATTTTGTATGGAAGAAATTTTGAAAAGTCTCGGAGCAAAGACCTGGTGGGAACAAAATGATCTGTATCTGGACTGTGAAGATGCGGACAAAACGGAAATATCTTCTGTATATACGGGAAAGATGCGTTCTTCAGTAATACTGCTGGGTGCTATGCTTGGGAGAAACAAAGAGGGAATCATGGGGTATCCTGGAGGCTGCGTGATAGGAAAAAGACCGGTAGATCTGCATGTTTGCGTGTTGCAGTCACTTGGAGCAGAAGTCACGGAGAATGATTCTTTTATAAAAGCTTCCTGTTCAAAAATGAAGGGGTGCAGGTTTGTATTTCCAAAGAAAAGTGTGGGAGCTACAGAACAGGCACTCCTGGCAGCTGTTTTTGCAGAAGGAAGAACGATTCTTGAAAATTGTGCCGTAGAACCGGAAATACTTATGTTGTGCAGGTATCTGAATGAAATGGGAGCGAGCATTGAAAAAACAGGTGAATCACGACTGGAAATAACAGGAATGACAGAACTGAATGGTGGAGATATGGCGATTCCGCCGGATCGTATTGTGGCAGGAACCTACCTCTGTGCAGCGGCAGCCACCCGGGGAAAGATCATCATCGAGAATCCACCGGAAGGAGAAATGGAAGCTTTCCTTGAAGTATATAGGAAAATGGGTGGACAATATGAATGGAACAGTGGTAAACTAGTAGCGAATGCCACAAAGGTGGCTTATCCGGTGACAGATTTGGAAACAGAAGCATATCCCGGTTTTCCTACAGATCTGCAGTCACCACTTATGGCGGTACTTGCAACAATTCCGGGAAACAGTTCACTGCGGGAAAATATTTTTGAAGACCGTTTCCGGATTGTTGAAGAACTGAAAAATATGGGAGCTGACATTCAGGTACAGGGCCGGACCGCCAGGATAAATGGAGGTAACAGGCTCCATGGCGCAGAACTTTCAGCGGCAGAACTCAGGGGAGGAGCTGCACTGATAATTGCAGCACTGGCTGCCGAAGGAGAATCCGTCATAAAGGGCTGTTCATTTATTCACCGGGGATATGAAAATATATGCAGGGATCTGGCTGTTCTTGGTGGTCAGATCAGAGAGAATACAGGTAATATTTTTTATGAGAACATCCAATTACAGGAAAAAAATTGACATAAATGAAAAGACTGTTAAGGTCATCTGTGCAGCAGCTGCAGGAGTGATTCTGTGTGCAGTGATTTTCTTTTTTTCATATTTTCGTGTTACAAAAGTCGAAGTTATGGGAAGCAATCATTTTTCAGATTCAGAAATCAAAAAGCTGATTCTGAAGGAGCCATTTGCATCAAATTCCATTCTTGCGCCTCTTTTCTGCACGAAACATAATACGGAAGATATTCCTTATATAGATGAACTTCATGTGAGCAGATCTGGCAGACATACAATTGTAATAAGCGTCAAAGAGAAAAAGGTTGTAGGCTGTATCCCGTATCTGGACAGTTATATTTATTTTGACAGAAATGGGATTTTTGTAGAGGGAGATATGACACGGGATACAACTGTTCCTTTTTTTGACGGCATACAGGTCAAAAAGGTTATCCGTGATGAAAAGCTTCCTATTAAGGATACAGTTCTGAATACGGCAGTAGCCCTGGCAACTATTTTTTCCAAAAACGATATGGTGCCGGATCATATAGAAATCAGTGATAATTATGAGATCAGTCTTCTTTATGGAGATATCACGGTAAATCTTGGAAAAGATGAATATCTTGAAGACAAAATGACACGTGCGATCGCAATTTTGCCACAGATTTCAGGCGAAAAGGGGATCCTCCACATGGAAAATATCACAGAGACTGTCAAGACAGTGACGTTTGAGGCTGAGAAAGCAGTTGTTACAGCAGAGAACTGGACAGGTGGTTACGATGAGAACGGCGATTATACAGGTGACGGTGAATATGACGAAAATGGTAAATATGTAGGAGAAAAACCAAAGACAGCACTTGATTATGCACTTGAAAACTGGGTAGGTGGCTACGATGAGGAAGGCGATTATACAGGATCCGGAGAGTATGATGCAGATCTTAATTATGTAGGACCTGAACCTACAGAGGAAACCATTGATGCAATGGGAGACTGGACCGGCGGCTATAACGAATCAGGCGGATTTGACGGTGTCAGTGAATATGACAGAGATGGTAATTATGTAGGACCACAGTCGGAGTCCGGAAGCTCAGAGGATACTTCCTCAGAAGATACTTCCTCAGAAGATACTTCTTTGGAAGATAATTCAGAATATGACAGTTCGCAGGAAGATACAGGCGAAGAAACAGATGAAGAGGACGTATCTTATGACAGCAGTGAAGAATACAGTGAAGAATAAGCATTGCTGTTTACAGCGAATATTTCACAGGGAATAAGTCATTTTCGGAAATTGTTTCAGTGACATCTCCTGGCGAATAATAGTGAAAAAAGTATAAAAAAACAAAAATAGTAGTTGATTAATTTGAAAAAAAAATATATGATATATCTATATGTAGCTTGATATGATAATATCAGGGAAATAAAGGAGGAAGTACATTGTTAGAGATTATGTCAAATGAGGCTGAGTCCTCTGCCAAGATCATAGTGATCGGCGTGGGCGGGGCAGGAAATAATGCAGTAAACAGAATGGTGGAAGAAGCCATTGGAGGAGTAGAGTTTGTAGGTGTTAATACCGATAAACAGGCTTTGACTCTGTGTAAGGCTCCAACAGTACTTCAGATTGGTGAAAAGATAACAAAGGGTCTTGGTGCCGGAGCACAGCCGGAAGTTGGACAGAAGGCTGCTGAAGAAAGCATAGAGGAAGTTAAACAGATTATAGAAGGCGCAGATATGGTATTTGTTACCTGTGGTATGGGCGGTGGAACCGGAACCGGTGCAGCACCTGTTATCGCAGCTGCAGCCAAGGAAATGGGAATTCTTACAGTTGGTGTTGTAACAAAACCTTTCCGTTTTGAAGCCAAGACGCGTATGAATAATGCCCTGGCAGGCATCGAAAATCTGAAGAAAGCAGTAGATACACTGATTGTCATCCCGAATGACAAGCTGTTGGAAATCGTAGATCGTCGTACAACAATGCCGGAAGCTCTTCGCAAAGCAGACGAAGTTCTTCAGCAGGCAGTTCAGGGTATTACAGACCTGATCAATCTGCCGGCACTGATCAACCTTGACTTCGCAGATGTTCAGACCGTTATGACAGACAAGGGTATTGCACATATCGGTATCGGAGAAGCAAGAGGAGACGACAAAGCGATGGAAGCAGTTCAGCAGGCGGTATCCTCCCCGCTTCTGGAAACAACCATCAAAGGTGCTACTCATGTTATCATTAACATTTCTGGAGATATCTCTCTTATGGATGCAAATGATGCTGCAAGCTATGTACAGGAACTTACAGGCGAAGATGCAAATATCATCTTTGGTGCAATGTATGATGATTCAGTTGCAGATTATGCAAGAATTACAGTCATTGCCACAGGATTATCTGATGCAGCAGCTAAGACAACACCGTTTGGGAACAGAACAGCAGCTTCACCGTTCAGCGTACGTAAACCGGCAGCTTCAGCAGGTTCAACAACAACCGGAAGCCTGAATATGCCAAGCTTCAGTCTGCCGACCATGAATTCTTCCTATTCAGGAAAAATTCCTGCAAGCACAGTACAGAAGAAAGATATCCAGATTCCGGATTTCCTGAAAAACAGATAAAAACAACATAGAAAAGGGACACTGCATCAGCAGTGTCCCGATTTTTGCTCAGATGTTTCAGCATTTACATGCAAAAGTGCTGCACTGAGTCTCATTACAGCCTTCTGTGCTGCAGCCTGAAACGTCAATAGCACTTGCAGTACATTTGCTGTGTTCATTGTAAGTGCATTCCTGAGCTTTGCAGTCAATATTGATTTTTTTACAGCCACAGTGTTCACCTGTGCTGTTCATTGCTGAGCCGCTGCTACGTTCCCGGAAACTTCCACAGCTTGTTTCATCTGCGCGGTGAGCACCGTTTCCGGTAATCTCGATATCGCCTCTGGAACAGAGCTCATGGTCATTGTACATACATTTTGTTGCACTACAGCTTAAGATAGTCATATGCAGTTACCTCCTGAGATTTAAAATTTCATGCCACCTGTTGCAGTACCATAATTCAGGTACATCAGTGTTAATATTTCCAGGAGCAATATTTTTTATTCGAGAAAAATATAAAAAAATTGCTTGACTTAAAAAAAGAACTATGATATCTTAATACAGTACGTAAAGAAAACAAAGCAGAGTTTACTCTCACCTCAGCGCACTTATGATGCGACTCGGGTTTATATGCCTCTTATACTGAGATTTTGTTATATGACAGAATTCATTTGCTTATGGCATTTTCAGTTCGCAGCAGAGGATATAATAGAGTGTGGATTCTGTCCGCACTTTTTTGTTTTCTTAATAAGAGGGTGACAGAGAGTCATAGGTTTATCATTTACAGGTATGGAGGTGTACTACAATTAGCAATTTAATGATTAACGAACAAATCAGAGACAGAGAGGTACGTCTGATCGGACCGGACGGAGCACAGCTTGGCATTGTATCATCAAAAGAGGCCATGGCAAAAGCACAGGAAGCAGGACTTGATCTTGTAAAGATTGCGCCGCAGGCAAAACCGCCGGTATGTAAGATTATTGATTACGGTAAATATCGTTATGAACTTTCCCGAAAGGAAAAAGAAGCTAAGAAAAAACAGAAGACAATCGACATCAAGGAAGTACGTCTTTCCCCAAATATTGATACCAACGACTTAAAAACAAAAGTCAATGCAGCAAGAAAGTTCCTTTCCAAAGGAGACAGAGTAAAAGTTACTTTACGTTTTCGTGGAAGAGAAATGGCACATATGGCAAACAGCAAACATGTGCTTGACGATTTTGCAGAACAGCTGACAGATATTGCAGTTGTTGATAAAGCACCGAAGGTAGAAGGAAGAAGCATGACAATGTTCCTCAGTGAGAAACGCTGAGTCTGATCATTGATTATGGAGTGTTATGCCGGAAGGTATAACGTGAAATAAAAAAATACAGAACCATGAATTAAGGAGGATTTTATTATGCCTAAGATTAAAACTTGTAGAGCAGCAGCAAAACGTTTCAAAAAAACCGGTACCGGAAAAATCATGAGAAATAAAGCTTATAAGAGCCATATCTTAACAAAGAAATCTCAGAAGAGAAAGAGAAATCTGAGAAAAGCTACTGTTGTTGATTCTACAAACCTTAAGAATATTAAGAAATCACTGCCATATTTATAATAAACAGGCAGCAGACGATATCAGAAGACAAAACAGGAGGAAATAAGAAATGGCAAGAATTAAAGGCGGATTAAACGCAAAGAAAAGACATAACCGTACATTAAAACTGGCAAAAGGTTACAGAGGAGCCCGTTCCAAACAGTATAGAGTAGCAAAACAGTCTGTAATGAGAGCACTTGCAAGCTCCTATGCAGGACGTAAACAGAAAAAACGTCAGTTCAGACAGCTCTGGATTGCTCGTATCAACGCTGCTGCAAGACTTAACGGTCTTTCCTACAGCAAACTGATGCATGGCCTGAAAGTTGCAAATATCGACATCAACAGAAAAATGCTTGCTGAAATGGCAGTAAATGATGCAGAAGGATTTGCAGCACTTGCAGAAATCGCAAAAAAAGCAATCGCATAAGTTAAAATCATCTGACCGCAGTATCCGTCATAGGACTGCGGTCTTTTTTTTGTGGCAGGAAATTACTCCGTAATGTTCCTTTTACATTAAAATGTTCCGTGGATGCCTGTGAAATTAATCACAAAATAATGCATAAATGTCCGTGACAAAAAGACAACGGCTTTTGACAAAAAAACAAAATCTTAAAATTTTGTAAATTTTCGCTTGCATTCATATATAGTGGGTGCTATAATCAAAAACATTAAAGCTTTAGCGAACGAAAGTAAAAGCTTAAATAAGCTTAATAAGGAGGAGTTTTATTATGAGAAACTGGAAAAAAGTACTTAGCCTTACAGCTGCCGCTGCAATGGTTGCAGCAATGATGCCTGTATCTGTATTTGCGGACGATGCGGATACATTTAAGATTGGTGTTATCGGACCTATGACAGGTAATGCTGCACAGTACGGCCTTGGTGTTTATCATGCAGCACAGGTTGCAGCAGAAGAGATTAATGCAAATGGTGGATTTAACGGATACAATGTAGAAATCCTTGATGCAGGTGATGATCAGGCAGACCCGGAAAAAGCGGTAAATGCATACAATGACCTTCTTGACAAGGGAATGCAGATGCTTTGCGGTACTGTTACATCAGGTTCCTGTATCGCTGTAGGTGCAGAAGCAGCAGAAAGCACTTTCATGTTTACACCATCTGCAACAGCTGTGGACAGTATCACATCTGGAAGTAATGAATTCCGTATGTGCTTTACAGACCCTGCACAGGGAACAAAATCCGCACAGTATATCGGTGAACACGGACTCGCTACAAAAGTAGCTGTTCTTTATGATTCTTCCGCAGATTACAACTCTGGTATCAATGATGCATTTGTAGCAGCAGCAGAAGAAAACGGGCTGGAAATTGTAGCTGATGAAGCTTATACAGCAGCCAGCAACACAGATTTCTCTGTACAGCTTAAGAAAATCAAAGACAGTGGTGCAGAACTTCTCTTCCTTCCTAACTACTATTCAGACAACGCTCTGATCCTTCAGCAGGCTCATGACGCAGGTATGGATGATATGAAGAAATTCGGTGTAGACGGTATGGACGGTATCCTTGGAGTAGAAAACTTCGATACTTCCCTTGCTGAGGGCGTAATGCTGCTGACACCATTCTCTGCTACAGCAACAGATGAAAAATCTCAGGCATTTGTTAAAGCATATGAAGCAGCTAACAAAGATGAGGTTCCGAATCAGTTCGCAGCTGATACATATGATGTACTTTATGCTATGAAAGCAGCAGCAGATGCAGCAGAGATCACACCGGATATGTCAAACGAGGACATCAGCGCAGCAATGTCCGAAGCAATGCTCAGCGTTGAACTTGACGGTCTGACAGGTGAAGCTAAATGGACAGAAGACGGCGAATGCGATAAAGAGCCAAAAGCTTTTGAAATCAAAGACGGCGCTTACGTAGAAATGGAATAATAAGATACTGGATATAATCAGAGGACGGGGGACGGTTGCCTGTTATCACAGGGCCGTCCCCCTTTCTTACTGTAATATGATACATCTGTTCAGGGAGATATTATCTTTGCTGAACAGTAACACAATTATCTAAAGAGGTGCAATATGAGTTTTATATCTTATTTAAAAGATGGAATCAGCCTGGGTAGTATCTATGCGATTATTGCTCTGGGGTATACAATGGTATACGGTATTGCAAAAATGCTGAACTTTGCTCATGGTGATGTTATCATGGTAGGTGCATTTGTGATTCTTACTGCTGTCACCAAAGGAGGGATGTCTCCGGTCCTGGCTATTATTCTTGCTGTGATATTCTGTACTGTTCTGGGGATGGTGATCGAAAAGGTTGCATACAGTCCTCTCCGTAAAGCTTCCTCCAACCTTGCAGTACTGATTACAGCGATTGGTGTCAGTTATCTTCTTCAGAACCTGGCACTTCTGATTTTTGGCGCAGATGCCAAGAGCTTTGTCACTGTAATCGATGTGCCGTCACTGTCTTTGTTTGACGGACAGCTGGTTATTAAAGGGATAACAATCGTAACAATCCTTACATGTATCGTGATCATGGTTGGTCTGATGTTCTTCGTTCAGAAGACGAAACCGGGACGTGCCATGCAGGCGGTTTCTGAGGATCGTGACGCAGCACAGCTGATGGGGGTAAATGTAAATGCTACGATTTCCATGACATTTGCCATAGGTTCCGGTCTTGCGGCAATCGCAGGTCTTCTTCTTTGTCAGGCATATCCGACACTGACACCTTACACGGGTGCCATGCCAGGTATCAAGGCTTTCGTTGCTGCTGTATTTGGTGGTATCGGATCAATCCCGGGAGCAATGGTAGGTGGGATACTGCTTGGAATTATTGAAATTTTTGGAAAAGCATATATTTCTTCACAGGTTGCAGATGCAATTTGTTTTGCGGTTCTGATCGTGGTACTTCTTGTTAAACCAACCGGATTGTTCGGTAAGAACATCCAGGAGAAAGTCTGAGAGGTGATCAGGATGAAAAAAAGTATGAATAAAACAACAAAAAATAATCTGATCAACTATGGTATTGTAATTGTATTGTTTATAGTTGTACAGATACTTTCCGGAACAGGAAACCTGTCCAGACTTCTTACAGGACTTCTGGTTCCGCTGTGTGTATATACAATTGCTGCCATTTCGCTGAACCTGGTAGTAGGTTTTTCCGGAGAGCTGAGTCTTGGACATGCCGGATTCATGTGTGTTGGTGCTTATTCCAGTGCACTCTTTTCACATGTTGCAAGTGATATTCCACAGGTACCGAGATTCATTCTCGCAATTCTTCTTGGCGCTTTAGTGGCAGCTGTTTTTGGCGTGATCATCGGTATTCCGGTACTGAGACTTCGCGGTGACTATCTGGCTATCGTAACACTGGCATTTGGTGAGATTATCAAAAACCTGATCAATATCCTTTATGTTGGAATGGATGATACAGGCCTTCATGTAGCTACAAGTGCAGCAGGGCTGAAACTTGCAGCAGGTGGCAAACAGATTCTGAAAGGTGCTCTTGGTATCTCCGGTACAGGTGCCCTTTATAAGGATGTGAAACATTATTTCTTCCCGATTGGAATCCTTCTTGTTCTTATTACATTATTTATTGTACAGAACCTGGTGAATTCCAGAAGCGGACGTGCAATCATGGCAACCAGGGATAACCGTATTGCAGCAGAATCTGTAGGAATTGATGTTACGAAGTTTAAACTTCTTGCCTTTACAATTTCCGCAGCACTTGCAGGCGTGGCAGGTGTGCTTTATGCCCACAATCTTTCCATGCTGAAAGTATCCGGATTTGACTATAACATGTCTATTCTGATTCTTGTATATGTAGTACTTGGTGGTATCGGAAACCTGAGAGGTTCCATGATCGCAACCATTATCCTTTATGCACTTCCGGAACTTCTCCGTGGATTTGCAAACTATCGTATGCTTATTTATGCGATCGTTCTGATTGTAATGATGCTCTTTAACTGGGCTCCGGCAGCAAGAAACCGGAGAGCACAGATAATGGAAAAAATCAAAGGAACAAAAAATAAAAAGGAGGCAGCTTAACTATGGCAATGTTGGAAGTAAATCATCTGGCTATTCAGTTCGGCGGTCTTCGTGCAGTTGACGGCTTTAATGTATCCATTGAAAAAGGTCAGCTTTATGGACTGATCGGACCGAATGGTGCTGGTAAAACTACGATTTTCAATCTTCTGACGGGAGTATACAAACCGACAGAAGGTATCATCAAACTGGACGGACAGGATATCACAGGAAAAAGCACTATTGAGATCAATAAGGCAGGTATTGCAAGAACTTTCCAGAATATTCGGCTTTTTAAGGACATGCCGGTACTTGACAATGTTAAAGTAGGGCTTCATAATCATCATAAGTACTCTACACTTACCGGTATCTTACGTCTGCCGAAATACTATAAAGTAGAAAAAGAAATGAATGAAAAGGCAATGGAAATCCTGAAAGTGTTTGATCTTGACAAAGAGGCAGACACACTGGCTGGAAACCTTCCTTATGGTAAACAACGTAAACTGGAAATTGCCAGAGCGCTGGCAACGGATCCGAAGCTTCTTCTTCTGGACGAGCCTGCAGCAGGCATGAATCCGAATGAAACACAGGAGCTGATGGATACGATCCGTTTCGTTCAGGAGCATTTTGACATGACCACTCTTCTTATTGAGCATGATATGAAACTGGTTGGTGGTATCTGCGAAGAACTGACTGTTCTGAACTTCGGACAGGTACTGGCACAGGGCGAGACATCTGCAGTTCTTAAAGATCCTGCAGTAATCACCGCATATCTGGGAGAATAGGAGGAATGGATCAATGGCAATGTTGGAAGTAAAAGATCTTCATGTTTATTATGGTGTGATTCAGGCGTTAAAGGGAATTTCCTTTAATGTAAATCAGGGAGAAGTCATTGCACTGATCGGTGCCAATGGTGCCGGCAAAACAACTACACTGCAGACTCTGACGGGTATTATCCCTGCAAAATCCGGCAGTATTATGTTTGAGGGCAAAGATCTCACCAGAACACCTGCACACAAGATCGTAGAAATGGGTATGGCGCATGTACCGGAAGGAAGACGTGTATTTGCAGATATGTCAGTATACGAAAACCTTCTTATGGGTGCATATACACGTAAAGATAAAAAAGAAATCGAAGAAAGTCTCGAGAATGTTTATAAAAGATTCCCGCGTCTGAAAGAACGTAAAGGACAGAGAGCCGGAACACTTTCCGGAGGCGAGCAGCAGATGCTTGCAATGGGACGTGCACTTATGAGTAAACCACGTATTATTCTTATGGACGAACCGTCTATGGGTCTGTCCCCGATTTTTGTAAATGAGATTTTTGATATTATTAAAGAAGTCAGTGAAAGTGGAACAACAGTTCTTCTTGTAGAGCAGAATGCAAAAAAGGCTCTTTCTATTGCAGACAGAGCATATGTACTTGAAACAGGAAGCATTACTCTTGAGGGAAAAGCTGATGATCTGCTTCATGATGAATCTGTCCAGAAAGCATATCTGGGTGAATAAAACAACGTGCAACGGGAGGAAATCGATATGGATAATAATCATGTTGTTGTTACGATCGCAAGACAGTATGGAAGCGGTGGACGTACGATAGGTGAAATGCTTGCAAAAAAACTTGGCTGGTCTTTTTATGACAAACAGATTATTCATATGGCATCCGATGAAAGCGGAATTGATGTAGGTCTGTTTGGAAAAGTTGAAGGAGGAGATTCTGTAAAGCCATCTATCTTCGGCAAGGGTACCGTATACAAAGGAAATCTGATCAAGCCAGACAGCAAAGGATTTATATCTGATGAGAATATCTTTAATTATCAGGCAAAGGTTGTTAATGACCTTGCGGAGAAAGAATCCTATGTGATCGTAGGTCGATGTGTGAACTATGTTTTCAAAGACCGTCCGAATACTCTCAGAGTGTTCATTCATGCACCATGGGAATTCCGTGTAGAACAGGCATCAGCTAAAATCTCCGGTTCAAGAGAGGAAGTTGAAAAATTCCTTCTCAAAGATGATAAGAGAAAGCAGGATTATTACCGTCGATTTGCAGGCGGTGTATGGAATGATGCCACAAATTATGATCTGTGCCTGAACAGCGGCAAGCTGGGATTTGAAAAATGCGTGGAGGCTATTGAAGCGCAGCTGAATATCATGCTTGGCAAATAAAGAATAAGTGGAAACTGTCGGTTTTTCTCCATAACAGAAAGGAGAAAATCCGGCAGTTTTTTTGTGGATACTGCATATATTATAAAAAATATATTGCCTGGAGTCTGAATGAAACGAATATGGATCGGGTTTATATTTCTGCTTCTGATGGCGGGGAGTTTTTTATATGTTTACAGGGATTCGGAAAGCCTGGAGGTGGCAGCTGTAAAAACAGCAGAGGTCATTGCAGGAAGAGGAATGATGAATCTTGTGAGAGATTCTGTGGAACACCCGGTTGTAGCACTGACTTTTGATGACGGACCAAGTCCGAAATATACGCCTGAATTACTTGACGGACTGAAAAAGAGAGGGATAAAAGCATCCTTTTTTCTCCTTGGAAAAAATATAGAAGATAACCGTGATCTGGTGGAGAGAATGGAAGAAGAAGGTCATCTTATTGGTAATCATACCTATAATCATGTAAAATTGGATGAATTATCAGAAACATGTGCAAAGCAGGAAATCCTGAAAACAAATAATAAAATCTATGAAGTTACCGGAAAATATCCTCAGTATATGAGACCGCCGTATGGTGCCTGGAAGAAAAACCTGGAACTTGGTGTAGAAATGCTGCCTGTGTTCTGGGATATTGATACACTGGACTGGAAAGTGCAGAATGCAGAAACTGTGATAAAAACAGTGTTCAGAGAAGTAGAAGATGGTTCTGTCATACTGATGCATGATGAATATCCATCAACAGTAGAAGCGGCACTGTCTGTTGCTGATGAACTTCAGAAAAAAGGGTATGAATTTGTCACGGTGGATCAGCTTATTTTACCGTAAGGGCAGGCAGAGGCATTTTTTGTCCGTTGCAATTTTTCTCCATTTTAGCTATACTATTCAGTAAGAGAAAAGAAGCGAAACTGTAAAATTATCAGTAAGTTTCAACTAATTATCTGAAGGAGCTGAAATTATGGGGCGTTTATTTGATATGGACAATAAATTTTTTCGTTTTATGGGAAGGCTGGCTGACTTATGTATACTGAATGTACTGTGTATTCTCTGTTGCATTCCTGTTGTAACTGCGGGAGCGTCTATTACGGCGATGTTTTATGTTACAATGAAAATGGTCAGAAACGAAGAGGCTTATATTGCCAGAAGTTTCTTTAAATCTTTTAAGGAGAATTTCAGACAGGCGACAGTCATTAATATTATCATGCTTGTGATCGCAGGTGTTCTTTATGTGGATTTCAGAGTAGCGAAATCCATGCCAGGTACTGCATCAACTGTATTTCAGTATCTGTTTCTGATTTTCGCAATTCTGTATGTGATGCTGTTTACCTATATTTATCCGGTACTGGCGAAGTTTTATAACTCAATAAAAAATACTTTCAGAAATGCTATTCTGATGTCTGTGCGTCATCTTCCGTATACAGTACTTATGATCATTGTAAGTATTTGTCCGGTTCTGGTTTTTTATATTCAGTCTGCCAGAGCGCAGTCAATGTTGCTTCTGCTGTTGATCATGGTGGGATTTGCTCTGGTCGCATATATAAATTCATTTTTCTTTGTGAAGATTTTTGACAGATATATTATCCAGGAGCCTGAGGAAAAATCTGAAAACGCAGAAGAAGTACAGGAAGCCGGAGGGCAGAACTGATGGGGGAAGTTTCCCGCAGAAACTGGAATGGAAAGCCGTATCATTCTCTGGATTATATGCTCCGGGAACGATATGGTGAAAAAGTCTACAAAGTAACGCTTAACGGTGGTATGTCCTGCCCGAACAGGGACGGGACACTTGGCAGCAGAGGCTGTATTTTCTGCAGCCAGGGTGGAAGCGGCGATTTTGCAGCAGATGCAGAGCTTTCTGTTACAGAGCAGATAGAAAGCCAGGTAAAAATCCTCAGTGAGAAAAGACCGATCCACAAATATATTGCTTATTTCCAGGCGTACACCAATACCTATGCGCCGGTAGATTATCTACGGAAGATTTTTACAGAGGCAATCGCCTATCCGTCTGTAGTGGCGCTTTCCATAGGGACAAGATCGGACTGCCTGGGTGAAGATGTACTTTCACTTCTGGAAGAACTGAACCAGATCAAACCTGTCTGGGTGGAACTTGGTCTTCAGACAATTCATCCGAAGACTGCGCAGTATATCAGAAGAGGATATCCGCTGAGTTGTTTTGAGAAGGCGGTCAGGGAGCTGCGGAAACGTAATATCGAGGTGATCGTCCATACGATACTGGGACTTCCGGGCGAGACCGGGGAAATGATCCTGGAGACGATGGAGTATCTGAACCATCAGGATATACAGGGAATCAAGCTGCAGCTTCTTCATATACTTAAGGGGACGGATCTTGCAGATGATTTTCTTGCAGGCAAATTCAAAGCGTATGAAAGAGAAGAATATCTGAATCTTCTTATCAATTGTCTTGAACATCTGAATCCGGATATTGTGATCCACAGAATGACAGGGGACGGACCGAAAGACCTTCTTCTGGCACCTTTGTGGACCAGCCGTAAGAGGGAAGTCCTGAACCTTCTTCATCATCAGATGAAGATCACGGACAGCTGGCAGGGAAAAAAGTTTAACAGGACGTCTGAATAAAAGGGGTGATTGAAATGGCAGAACCATTCACAATTTACAAACTCATTGTCTTATATATGGCACAGCATTCAAAGGAAGCACTGACAAATTCGCAGATATCGGAGTTTGTCCTTGACCGGGAATACACGGATTATTTCCAGCTGCAGAAAGTGCTTTCGGAGCTGACAGAGACAGGACTTCTGAATAAACGTACAATCTCCAACAGTTCTTATTATGAACTGACAAAAGAGGGAAGCAGCACGCTTTCTTATTTTGAAAAAAACCTGTCGAAGGAGATTAAGAAAGAGATAGAAGAGTATCTGAAGAACTGTGGCTACGAAAAGAAAGACAGGATCCTGACCCCTGCGGACTACTACACGACACCTCAGGGCGGTTATGCAGTGCGCTGTCAGATCATCGAAAAAGATTCTACGGTCCTTGACCTGAACCTGATCGCCCCCGGCAAGGAGGCAGCTCAGGCAATCTGCAGGAACTGGGCACACAAGTCGCAGGATATCTACAGTACCCTGATGGCGGAACTGATATAAAGTAAGAAAAAGATCGCATTACCATAATGGCAGTGAGATCTTTTTTTATTTGCATCCAGCTATTGTGATGTCTTTAAATTAAGAGCAATGGCTGTTGTTATAGTACATTGTTTCAAGGAGTTTATTTATCTTTTTGAAAGAGAATTTGGAGAAGTCTTGTGAGTAAAACTGAATATACAAAATGTCCGCATAAGTAAGATATAATTATCAAAAATCTACATCAGAAGGGAGAATGTCTTTATGAAAAGGAAAAAAAGATATTTATGTGGTTTTATCTTAAGTATGGTGTTGACTGCACTGATGATAATGCCCTGTTATGCAGCTGTGGGAAAGGATTATAAATTTCAGCTGGACAGAACAGTAACGAATAAAACCACAGAATTTGAAGTTGTTTTTGCAAATTATGGACATGTGACTTCCACGGAATATGCAGGTGCCCGGCTCTGTGTGGAAAGTGGTAATAAAATTATCTTCAGTAAGAAATGTGATACAGACGGAGATATGAAAGTAAAGATTCCGGCACAGCGGACAGGCTCAGTGCTGAAGATATATCTGAAAGATACTGATTCAGTCAGCAACATAAAGACGCTCAAGGTTAAGAAGCTTAATTCTATTCTTAAGGTAAAGGCCGGAAAATCTGTCCGGGCTCCAAAGGTTTCGGTAAACAAAAAAGGTAATTACTGTGTTTATGCGAGAAAAGGAGATCGTCTTGTTGTAAAGAATGCAAAAGGAAAAACAGTTAAGACTGTGCGTTATACAAAAACAGGACGGAAAAACATTCCGAAACTGAGCAGACTTTCTGAAAAAAGTGAATTATATCTTTATGTGCAAAAGGGAAATAAAAAAAGTGCCTGTGTCGTAATTCCAAAACAGATCGATATACTGGAATAAAAATCAAAAGGGTGGAGATCAGTCTCCGCCCTTTATATGTTTCATATGTTCTTTGAGTGTTTTTTCGTAGCCCATATCACTGAGTTCATAGAAGCGTTCGCCCAGTATCTCAGAAGGAAGATACTGCTGGTTAACGTAGTGGTTGGGATAATTGTGTGCGTATTTGTAGCCAATGCCCTTGCCGAGATTTTCATGGCCGCCGTAATGGGAGTCCTGAAGATGTACAGGCACGGTGGTGCGTGTCTTTTTGACGGAGTCCATGGCGGAGAAGATGGCATTGACAGCTGCGTTGCTCTTGGGAGCGCAGGCCATGTAAGTGGCTGCCTGAGAAAGTATGATCTGCGATTCCGGCATGCCGACACGCTCTACAGCCTGGGCAGCAGCGACTGCCACACAAAGTGCCTGAGGATCTGCATTTCCAATATCTTCTGAGGCGAGGATCATAATGCGCCTTGCAATAAACTTCACGTCTTCACCTGCATAGAGCATTTTGGCCAGATAATAAACTGCAGCATCAGGATCAGATCCACGCATACTCTTGATGAAAGCAGAAATGATATCATAATGATTATCACCTTTTTTGTCATACTGGATAACACGCTTCTGGATACATTCAGAGGCGACTTCCAGAGTCAGGTGTATATAACCGTCATCAGATTTCGGCGTAGTGAGGATTCCAAGTTCAACGGCATTCAGGGCGCTTCTGGCATCACCACCTGCCATATCAGCAAGAAAATCAAGAGCTTCATCATCAATGACAGCACCATAATTTCCCATACCTTTGTCACAGTCGTTGACAGCACGGAGGATCAGAGTGCGGATATTTTCGTTACTGAGCGGTTTCAACTCGAAGATGATGGAGCGGGAAAGAAGAGCTCCGTTTACCTCGAAGTACGGATTCTCAGTGGTAGCGCCGATAAGGATAATGGTACCGTCTTCCACAAACGGAAGAAGATAATCCTGCTGTCCCTTGTTGAAACGGTGGATCTCGTCGATAAAGAGGATTGTTTTCTTTCCATACATGCCAAGGCTGTCCTGCGCCTCGTGAATAACCTGTTCCATATCTTTCTTGCCGGCAACCGTTGCATTGATCTGTGTAAAATTGGCACTTGTGGTGTTGGCGATTACCTTTGCAAGGGTTGTCTTGCCTGTTCCGGGTGGACCATAAAAGATAACAGAGGTCAGCTTGTCAGCTTTGATCGCTCTGTACAGTAATTTATCTTTACCTACTATATGTTCCTGACCGACTACTTCATCGAGAGTTGTCGGGCGGAGTCTGGAAGCAAGCGGGGATTCACGGTCCAGAGTCTTTGATTTTGCATATTCAAATAAATCCATAAAAGATTCTCCATTCGTACATTTGTTCCTATTATATGCCATATCCGGCAGAATTTCAATGGTGGAGGAGATTTACAATATAATCGGATATAGTATTACTGGAAACCAAAATACCCCTTGCTTTTCACATGTTAAAGTGTTAATATAAAAAAATATGATAGATAATGTATAATCTAAAAGGAGTAAGGATTATGGGTAAAAAAATCAGAACAGAAGAGGTTGATCATCTTTTTGAGGCGATACTCTGTTTGAAAAATAAAGAAGAGTGTTATACATTTTTTGAAGATGTATGCACTATTAATGAACTTCTTTCTCTTTCACAGCGTTTTGAGGTGGCAAAGATGCTGACAGACAAGCGTACTTATCTGGATATTTCCGAGAAGACCGGAGCCTCCACAGCGACGATCAGCCGTGTAAACCGTTCACTGAATTATGGAAATGACGGGTACGAAATGGTATTTGCCAGAATGAAAGAAAAAGAGACATCAAAGAACGACTGAAAATAAAAGAACATATAATAAAACCAGCGGAAAGCCGATAACCGGAATCGCTGGTTTTTTATTGCCCGGAAAACAGGCAGATAGTTTATTCTGCTGTTGTCTGAGATGTCATGAAATCATAAACTGTTTTTGATATTCCGATAATTGTCTGCTGGGCATTTCCGCTGCTGGCGATATTGTTTGACAGGACACAGAGAACATATGGATGGTTCTGATCAAAAACAATGGCAATATCGTTTTCTACAGTGCCGAGAACTGCATCGGCAAGCTCGCCGGTTTTATTCGCAGATTCAACACCAGATGGAAGACCTGACGGGATCTTGTTTTTGCGTGTCTGCTGTTTCAGAAGATTCAGCATATCAGAAGAAGCATTTTCATTTACAAGTGTTCCGTTATAAATGTCAGAAAGAATCCGGCAGCAGTCAGAAGCACTGACATAATTATCATCTGTCGGGTTCTGTGCAAGAAATTCACGTCCAAGGTGAGTGGAAGTGTATCCATGCTGCTGGCAGAAACTGTTTACAACAGATGCACCTGCGTTGAAATCTCCGTTTCCAAGTCTGCGGACCAGTTCATTGGAAGCATCGTTATCACTGACTGTGATCATCGAGGTCAGCAGTGACTGAAGAGAATTCTGATATTCGGCAGAAGGAGAATCACTTCCGTCGGGATATACAAGATTTTCGTAAACAGCTCCCATGATAAATGCTTTGATAACACTTGCTGATTTCATAGTCTGATCTGCGTTGATGGTACTGTAATCACGGGTTTTCAGATCCATGGCCGCAACTGCCCATTTTTCGCCGCTGTTTTCAAGGGCGTTGACATAATTGGAACGGAGTGTATCGGTGAGTTGTGAAAGGTGTTCTCCCTCAGCAGCAGACTGTGGTTCAATGGTACTGAAATATTCATCAATCCCGTCTGCGATACCACGTGCCATAACTTCATGATTGGCAGTATTTGTGATATAGAGATCATCATTCTGATTGCTCATAAATCCCATTTCAATAACGGCAACGGGAACTGTACTCCAGTTTGTTCCGGTCAGGTTATCAGCAGAGATGACACCTTTGTTTCCAAGTCCGGTGGCAGTACAGTAATTGTCGATAATGCAGGACGCAAGAGTCTGGCTTCTCTGAATGAGTTCCGCATTAAGATACTGGTTGGAATCAGTCGGCGCCATGGTCAGAGCACCGGAAGCTGAAGAATCATTATCGCTGTTGGAATGGACACGGACTGTAATGTCGGCATTTGCTTCTGTGGCAAACTCAGCACGTTCTTTGTTGCTGATGGCCTTGTCATTGTCCTCGCGTGTCATGACAACTTTGTAGCCTCTTTTGGTCAGTTCTTTTTCGAGTACCTGTGAAACCTGAAGATTGACTTCATACTCGGGAACTTTGGAAAAGTTTCCTGTGGTACCGGTGGTTGCTTTATTCTTGGTCTGGGAAGAGCCGGGAGCCATGGGTTCCTGGGCACTCATATCTACCCAGCTGCCCTGATGTCCGGGATCAATGCAGACTGTAAAAGTTGTATCTTTGGAAGCCGGAGAGGCAGCCGTGTTTGCAGCAGACCAGTCCACACCTGAAGAAAAAACAGAAGCATCGTCAGAACTTTCATCAGTGCTGTCTGAATCGCTGTCAGCAGATGCTGTACTGCTCTGGGAACCGGGAGGTTTCAGCATTCCTTCTTCCTGGGTCTCAGCAGTATCTGCCTGAGCAGCCAAAACTGTAGCAGGAAAAGCCAGAATGAGACTTCCGACAAGTAATAAACGTAAAATTTTATTCATTTGAATTCCTCCTGAATGGTTATTCAAAATTACAAATATAGACAGCTAATATGATAAGCTATAATTAAATATTTTACAAGCAGTGCTTTTGGTAAAAAATATACATCAGAGGTATAAATAGTGCAGCTGTTCACAGTGGAAACGGAAACTGTAATTATGCATAATTTTTTGACATGTTGCGACGAATAATTGTGAAAAATGATTGCAAAAAATGCAGCATAAATTTATAATGGTATCAGTAACGAACCATCAAAAGGAGGTCAACGCTATGAGAAAAAGAGAAAAATCAACATTTCTGAAATGGGCAGTGCTGTTTGTTCTTGCATTTGTACTTTCTGTTCCGGGAATGACAGAAATCAGTTTTGCGGCTGCAAATAACTACACAGTCACTGTTGCCAGCGGATATCTTGCCCTGCGTAATGCGAAGGCTTATAATGATGCGAATGAGATCGGACAGCTTTATACAGGTGATACGGTTGAAGTGACAGATGCCAGTGATTCCACATACTGGACAGTGTATTCGGCGAAGCTTGGCAAGTCAGGTTATGTAAACAGTGCATATCTGACTAATGGAGCTGATACAAGAACAGTCAGCGTGAACAGCGGTTATCTTGCACTCAGAAATGCAAAAGCCTTTGATTCCAAAAATGAAGTAGGGAAACTTTATACCGGAGATATCGTATATGTTGCGAACCGGGAAGACGCTACTTACTGGCTGGTATATGCGCCGGGTCTTGGCAAGGGCGGTTTTGTAAATAAGGATTATCTCAGCGGAAATACAAGTGATGTACGTACAGTCAGCGTAAGCAGTGGATATCTTGCCCTGCGTAATGCAAAGGCTTATGACAGCCGTAATGAAATCGGTAAGCTCTATACAGGAGATACGGTTACCGTACTTGACAGCAGTGATTCCACATACTGGTTTGTATATTCTCCGAAATACGGAATGAATGGATATGTAAACAAAGATTATCTTTCAGGCGGAACAGCAACTGTCAGCCGTACAGTAAAAGTATCCAGCGGATATCTTGCCCTGCGCAGTGCGAAGGCATATGATTCCAGCAACGAGATCGGAGAGCTTTATACTGGTGATGTTGTTACTGTTCAGGACAGCAGCGATTCCACATACTGGTTTGTATATTCTGCGAAACTTGGAAAGAGCGGATATGTAAACTGTAAGTATCTGTATTAAAAATATAAAGAACCGGGTGATGAACTGCCCGGTTCTTTTTTTGCCAAAGTATGCAAGAGAAGCTGCCAGTGACAGGTTCTCTGTATGGAAATATTTACCTTTTGTGTTTGTTGTCAGGAGAATCCTCACGGAGTTTGTCGATCATCTGTTCAATGATCATTTTTTTTACATATACATCGAAACTCAGAATACAGATAAAAGAAAAAAGTTTCAGAAAATCCTGATCCTCTTCAGGAGCATCGGTGAAAGTATTCTGTGATATCTGATATCTTTCAAGAAGTTCTTTTTTCAGAGATTCGATCTGTCCTTTTTCCATGCTGAATACTTCATTATAAATGTCTGTCAGATCCAGATCTTTCTGAGATTTAAAATATTTGTCTGCGATAGGTCCGAGCAGAGTCTGAATATCGTTGATGGACAGGATATTTTTGAAATAGTAAATGAAGATCAGCATAAGAAGATGTTCTCTCGAATAACGTTTCTTTTCCGGGGAGGGAAGAAGATTATTCTTTGCGTAATTGTTGATCATTGTCTTGGTAAGAATCTTGTCATCAGTATAACGCTTGGAGTGAGCAAGCTGTTCCTCCATGAATGTGGTGACCTGATCCATATATAAATTAATATTCGGGATATCTTCCGGCTTAATGTATCCCATGCCGGAAATCTGGTCCAGAATATCCTGCATCAGTTTGTCTGTGTTGATGGACATGTTTCCTCCTTTTCCAGGATTTTTGGTGTGTATGTAAAATGTTATCATCGGAACCCTGGATTTTTACATTTATATCTCGCTCTTTATTATATAGTTTTAAATACTACTTGTAAATGTTTTTCTAAACCTTTTTTGTTATTTGCAGTGAAAGGGTTACTGTTCACTCCGTTCACAGCAACTTGGTCAAAATCCATTCCAAATCACCTTCGGTGATGGGATTTGGCCCCGTATGTCTCGGGATTTTGCCATATTCATGGCAAAACACCTCGCGGGACATTGCCTGTGAACAGTAACGTGAAAGGAACGAAGTATCCTGGCGGGGCACTGATGAATGGAGGGCTGAAGCTGGAAGAGGCCCATGAAAAATATCAGAGTTGGAATTATCATATTGTGATGGTGTAAATCACTGGCAGGAAAATTGATTGGCTGATTGACGATTCTGAATTATAAGAGAGAGAAATCGAGAAGATGCAGACAGGCTTCGAAAACGGGTATTACTAAGGTATTTATATTTCTGTTAAAAACATAGAGTTCATTTCACCAACTCGCTTCGCTCAAACAGAGTGAATGAACTCTATAACACAGAAATAACATACCTAAGAAATACCATCGTTTCCTGCAGAGTGTCTGCACTTCTTCGATTTCTTCTCTTATCTTCAGAAGCTGTATAAGACGAGCGTTCAACATTATCCTGCCAGGTGTTTGCTTTTTGTTAGCGGCGTGGAGGGTTGTGTCGGGGTGGAAGATATCTGAAAAGTGAGCAGAAGTTCTTATATGTCAGGAAATCTGCGTTACAGAAAAAATCCGATTGTCTGAGCGTAAGCGAGTTTGAGGATTTTTCCTGTGGTTTTAGCAGATGAGAGACATATTTAGAACTTCCTCACTTTGAAGCCGATCTTTCACAACGACACAACCTCACACGCCCCGTTGATATCCTTTTATCTGTGCTTATGAAATTTTCTTTCAAAATGAATTTGATTTTTTGTTTTTCTCAGCGAAACTACACGAATACCTTCTTTACCAGAACTCCTGTTTCGTGTATAATGGAACGTACACAACAATTGACCTTTATCTAAACGAGGAGAACATACATGAGCATATATGATACACTGAATCCACCACAGAAAGAGGCAGTCTTACATACAGACGGGCCTCTTCTTATTCTGGCAGGAGCAGGTTCCGGCAAGACAAGAGTACTGACGCACAGGATTGCATACCTGATATCAGAAAAAGGTATAAACCCATGGAATATACTGGCGATCACATTTACCAACAAAGCAGCGCAGGAAATGAGAGAACGAGTAGACAGGATCACAGGAACAGACGGTGGAAGCGTCTGGGTATCCACCTTTCATTCCACCTGTGTACGCATACTGAGACGTTATATAGACAGGCTCGGATACGATACAAACTTTACAATATATGATACTGACGATCAGAAAACTCTGATGAAAGAAGTATGCCGCAAATTAGATCTCGATACAAAGAAATACAAAGAACGTTCCCTTCTGGCACAGATATCCCATGCAAAAGACGAACTGATGACACCGGACGAAATGCTGATGAATGCAGGTGCTGACTTTAACCAGAAAAAAGTGGCCGAAGTTTACAGAGAATATCAGGCCTCACTTCGCAGGAATAATGCACTGGATTTTGATGATCTTATCGTAAAGACAGTAGAACTTTTTCAGAACTGCGGAGATGTGCTTGAGTATTACCAGGAACGGTTCCGCTATATTATGGTAGATGAATATCAGGATACCAATACTGCACAGTTCAAATTTGTCAGCCTTCTTGCCTCGCACTATGAAAACCTTTGTGTAGTAGGTGATGATGATCAGTCTATTTACAAATTCCGTGGTGCAAATATTGGAAATATTCTGGGGTTTGAAAGAGTTTTTCCTGATGCAAAGGTTATCCGTCTGGAGCAGAATTACCGTTCCACACAGAATATCCTGAATGCGGCCAACGGAGTGATCGCAAATAACACCGAACGAAAAGACAAAAAACTCTGGACCGAAAATCCGGAAGGTGAAAAAATACACTTCCGCCAGTTTATGAATGGATTTGAGGAAGCTGAATATGTAGTCGGTGATATTGCAAAAAAACGAAGAGAAAACACAGGGCATTACCGTGACTGTGCGATTCTTTACCGTACCAATGCCCAGTCCCGTCTCTTTGAAGAAAAATGCCTCCATGCAAATATTCCGTACAAAATTGTGGGAGGAGTAAACTTCTATGCAAGAAAAGAGGTAAAAGACCTCCTGTGCTATCTGAAAACAATAGATAATGCAGCGGATGATCTGGCAGTAAGAAGAATCCTGAATGTTCCGAAAAGAGGAATTGGGGCAACGACAGTTGGACGTGTTCAGGATTATGCAGATAATATGAACATCAGTTTCTATGATGCACTCCGCGTGGCAGAAGAAGTTCCTTCTATCGGAAGAAGCCTTTCGAAGATTGACGGATTTGTTACCTTTATACAGTCACTGAAAAGCAAGGCTCAGGCTTATACAGTAACAGAACTGCTGGAGGAGATCATCGATCTTACCGGTTACGTGGATGAGCTGAAAGCCGAAGATACAGAAGAATCAAGAGCAAGAATTGAGAATATTGATGAACTGATCTCGAAGACTGTATCTTATCAGGAGACAATGACTGCAGAGGGAAGAGAAGCCACACTGTCAGGCTTTCTCGAGGAAATTGCCCTGATCGCTGATATAGATACTGTAGATCCTGACCAGGATTATGTACTTCTCATGACATTGCACAGTGCAAAGGGACTTGAATTTCCGTATGTATATCTGGCAGGAATGGAAGATGGCATTTTCCCGAGCAGCATGTGCATTTTTTCCGGAGATTCTTCAGATATGGAAGAAGAACGAAGGCTGTGTTATGTGGGAATCACAAGAGCAATGAAAGAACTGACACTCACAAGTGCACAGCAAAGAATGGTAAGAGGTGAAACGCAGTACAACCGTGTATCCAGATTCGTACGGGAGATCCCCAGAGAACTGGTTGAACTTGGACATACGGTGCAGCAGCACAAACCGAAACTTGAAGACGTCGTTCCTGCAAAAAGCAGCTACATACAGATGAAGCAGAATTTCCATGCAAAGGTCTTCCAGCCGCAGAATTTCAAGGTGACAAAAGCGGATTCACTGGATTACGGAGTCGGAGATACTGTACGTCATGTGAAATTTGGCGTAGGTATTGTGAAGGATATCGTAGAAGGCGGAAGAGATTATGAAGTTACAGTGGATTTTGACAGGGCAGGCGTCAAAAAGATGTTTGCAGGTTTTGCAAAGCTGAAGAAAATCTGATGAAATCCTTAACAATTCTTAACGTTTGAGCTATATTATTGAATCACCGGAAATGGAATGGTATACTTTCAGTATCGGAAAATAATGGAGGCTATATAAAATGAAAAAAATACTAAAACTACTTACGAAAGTAATACCTCCATATGGGATTTTTCCTGTTATTTTTTCATTTGTTTTCAATTGTCTGGTATATTCAGGATCCAGAATGATTGCAGGAAACTGGTATCATTATAATATCGAGAGCAGTCTTGATCGAAAACTGCCATTTATTCCGCAGTTTCTGATTGTATATTTTGGATGTTATATTTTCTGGGCGCTGAATTATATTCTCATTGCCAGACAGGATAAAAAAAGTGTATATCAGTTTTTTACAGCAGATTTTTTGTCCAGGTGCGTATGTCTTGCGTTTTTTCTTCTGTTTCCGACGACCAATACAAGACCGGAGATTACTGGAAGTAGTCTGTGGAACCAGGCGGCGATGTGGCTTTATTCTGTAGATGCGGCAGATAATCTTTTCCCGTCTATTCACTGTCTTGTCAGCTGGTTCTGTTATATCGGTATCAGAGGAAGAAAAGAAATTCCGGTCTGGTATCAGAGAACATCTCTGGGAATTGCAGTACTGGTATTTATTTCCACATTGCTGACCAAACAGCATGTGTTGATAGACGTTGCAGGTGGCGTACTTCTGGGATCCGTCTGTTTTCAGATTGGAAAGAAAACCAGGCTGTACTGTATATATGCAAAAATCGGCGGACAGATTGAAAGTGTGATCCGTGGTCTGCTGAAAGGATAAAAAATGCAGAATAGGAAAAAAGTAATATTTAATGGTGTTTTTCTGGCAGTAGTGTTTGCGCTGACAGTTTATGGAGTGTTCCATGGAGAAGATTTATCTTCCATGCTGGAGGCAATTCAAAATGCCAGAAAACAGTGGCTGCTTCCCGGGATTGCACTGGTTGCTTTTTTTATCTGGGGTGAATCCATTATCATATGGTATATGATGAGGTCTTATGGAATTCATCTGCAAAAAAGAACCTGCTTCCTTTTTTCATCAGTAGGATTCTTTTTCAGCTGTATTACACCGTCAGCCAGTGGCGGTCAGCCAATGCAGATTTACTATATGAAAAAAGAAAAAATACCGATTCCTGTATCTACAGTTATACTTATGATCGTGACCATTACATACAAATTTGTACTTGTAGCGGTTGGAATAGGGATTGCAGTATTTGGACGCGGATTTCTTCACAGGTATCTGGAAGGAATACTTCCCATATTTTATCTTGGACTTGCATTGAATATTTTTTGTGTGACATTTATGACAATACTTGTTTTTCATCCGCTTCTGGCAAGAAACTTTATGGTAAAAGGACTTGCACTTCTGGAAAAGATACATCTTCTCCGCAGAAAAGAAGGAAGACTGAAAAAACTCGAAGATTCAATGGATGTTTATCATGATACAGCAGTTTATCTCAGAGAACATCCGAAAGTTATCATAAATGTTATAGGAATTACATTTGTACAGAGATTTGCTCTTTTTGCGGTAACCTGGTTTGTATACCGGGCTTTTTCCCTGAACGGAACGGGATTCTGGACAGTTGTAT
Organism: Blautia sp. HCP28S3_G10; assembly: GCF_052065235.1. NCBI lineage: Bacteria > Bacillati > Bacillota > Clostridia > Lachnospirales > Lachnospiraceae > Blautia > Blautia sp. HCP28S3_G10. The sequence continues at coordinate 96,476 of NZ_JBQHUL010000007.1, forward strand.
TTCTTCAGGCAGTTATTTCCATTTCCGTGGATATGCTTCCTCTGCCGGGAGGCATGGGCATCAGTGAGACATTGTTCCTGACTATTTTTGCCCCTGTTTTCGGAAGTCTTATTCTTCCGGGAATGGTTTTGAGCAGAGGTCTGGGATATTACGGAGAGCTTTTGATCAGCGCAGTTTTTACTGTGATAACACATCTGACCATAGGTCAGAAACAGGGAGAAACCAAGGAGAGAGTTAAATGATAGGATTTTATGATTATACAGTCGTTGTTACATATATCAGTCTTGTCTCATCAATTATGGGAATTTTCTGTGCTATAGAAGGCAGAGTACAGATAGCAGTATTTTGTCTTGCCTTTTCCGGATTATGCGACATGTTTGATGGAAAGATTGCCAGGACCAAAAAAAACCGTACCGAAGACGAAAAGTCATTTGGCATCCAAATAGATTCTCTCTGTGATATAGTCTGTTTTGGGATTTTTCCTGTTGTGCTGGCTTATAAACTTGGAATGAATCATTTTTACAGTGTTATTATTCTTGCATTTTACGGACTTGCGGGAGTGATCCGTCTGGCATATTTTAATGTAATGGAAACAAGAAGACAGAGTGAGACATCAGAAAACCGCAAATACTATCAGGGGCTGCCGATCACTTCCATGTCGGTCATCATGCCGCTTCTGTTTATTGCATCGCTGTTTCTTCCGGGATACAGATGGTTTATATGGTGCCTGCATATTGCAATGTTTCTTGTGGGACTGCTGTTTATTGTGGATTTCCGCTTCCGTAAACCGACAAATAAGGAACTTGTTGTTCTGGTAGCTGTTGTTTCGGCAGCAGTGCTGGTAGTCCTTTTTTACAAAGGCGGAGCATGGTGGAAATATCACCAGCTTGCAAAATTAAAAGTATTGAAAGGATGTGCGTGATGGGCTGTACTGCTGACAGAAATGGAAAGGTTGTCAGAAATGATTCCGGGCAGGATCGTTTTCTTGAGAAATTATATGGAAGCAGAACCGGACGCTTTTTACTGAAACCACTGGTAAGTCCGGTGGTTTCTGAAGTTATGGGGAAAGTTCTTGATTCAAGGGTGTCTGCTTTGGCTGTGGGACCGTTTATCAGGTCAAATGGAATTAATATGAAAGATTATCTGGGGGCACCGTACAGGTCTTATAATGATTTTTTTGTGCGCAGGATACGTCCGGGAGTTCGCAAAATTGAAAAAAATCCCGGAACATTTATCAGTCCATGTGACAGCAGACTCAGTGTGTACACAATTGACGGTGACTGCCGGGTAAAGATCAAACATACACCATATACGTTGAACAGCCTTCTCAGAAATCACAAACTTGCAAAGCGTTTTGAGGGTGGTTATCTCTGGGTATTCAGACTCTGCGTAGATGATTATCACAGATATATCTATGTGGATAATGGAATGGAATCCGGTCATGTGAAAATTCCGGGAGTTTTTCATACGGTAAACCCTGTGGCAAATGATGTATATCCAATTTATAAAGAAAATACAAGAGAATATTCACTTTTGCGTTCAGATAATTTCGGAACGCTGCTTCAGATGGAAGTCGGTGCACTGATGGTCGGAAAGATACAAAATCATTATGAGCATACGCAGGTCAGCAGAGGATTTGAGAAGGGAAATTTTGCATTTGGAGGTTCAACGATCATACTGATTTCTCAGAAAAATCGTGTACAACCGGATGAAGATATTCTTTCAAATTCATTAAACGGAATCGAGACGAGAGTGCATCTTGGCGAAAAAATTGGTGTTCAGGCTTTATCCGGTATGAAGAATAACTTTATGTAGATATAAAATCATCTCGCAAAATTAAAAGAAGATATGGTAAAATTATATAGATAGTGGTATACTAAAATCTATAATTGATATGAATGATTTTACCAGAAGTTGCCACAGATATGGAAGTGCCGTATCAGATGGGAATATCAGCTGGAAGAATGAGAGGATGGTGCGCACAATGAATTTGAATAATCTGAATATGAATGCAAAAATCGAAGAATTGATGGCAGCATTAAAGAAAAAAGAAGACGAAAAAGAAAAAAATACAGTTCTCTGGGTACTGGCAGTTATTGGTGCTGTTGCAGCAGTAGCAGGTATTGCATTTGCAGTATACCGTTTCTTTGCTCCGGATTATCTGGAAGACTTCGAAGAAGACTTCGATGATGATTTTGATGATTATTTCGAGGATGAAGAAGAATAAAATAAATAAAATGAGGCAGCTCTGGCATATTACCGGAGCTGTTTTTGAATTATAAAGGAATCTGAAGGATGGAACTGTAGCAGGAGAAAATTATGAAAAAAGGTGAAGTATACGAGGGAATCATAGAAAAAGTGGAGTTCCCGAATAAAGGATATGTAATAGTTGATGATCAGAAGGTACTGGTTAAAAATGGTATTCCGGGACAGAAAGTACGTTTCATGATCCAGAAGAAACGGTCAGGCAGAGCGCAGGGTCGGATTATGGAAATTCTCGAGAAATCAGAGCAGGAGACAAGAGAACCTGTATGCACTAATTTCCCGGCATGTGGTGGCTGTATGTATCAGACTATGTCCTACGAAAATCAGCTTGCAATGAAGGAACAGCAGATCAGGGAACTTCTGGAAGATGCTCTGGTGCAGGGCGGTCAGACCAGTGCAGATGGCAGTGCAGACTTCAAATGGGAGGGAATCAGACGAAGCCCTGAAGAATTTGGATACCGCAATAAAATGGAATTTTCTTTTGGAGATGAATACAAAGACGGACCGCTTTCCCTTGGCCTTCACAAAAAAGGCAGCACATACGACATACTGAATACAGATGACTGTAAACTTGTCCATAAGGATATGACGGACATTCTTATATGTGTGAGAGATTATTTCAGAGAAAAAGGAGCTTCTTATTACAGAAAACTGCAGCATACAGGGTACCTGAGACACTTGATGATACGAAGAGGTGTGACGAGCGGAGAAATCCTTGTACACCTTGTGACAACAAGCCAGGAAGAGTATGATCTGGAACCGCTGAAAAACCTTCTTCTGGAACTGCCGCTTGTTGGAAAAATCGTCGGAATCATGCATATTATCAACGATTCACTTTCTGATGTGGTTCAGAGTGATGAGACCAGAATCCTTTACGGAAACGATTATTTCTATGAAACATTGCTTGGGCTGAAGTTCAGGATCAGCACATTTTCTTTTTTTCAGCCGAATTCACTTGCTGCTGAAGTATTGTATTCAGTAGTCCGTGATTATATTCAGGATACCAGTGGTATGGAGGTTTTTGACCTGTACAGTGGAACCGGAACGATATCACAGCTTCTTGCCCCTGTTGCAAAAGAAGTAATCGGTGTGGAGATCATAGAAGATGCAGTAAAAGCTGCCAGGGAAAATGCAAAGTTAAACGGACTTAATAACTGTAGATTTATTGCGGGAGATGTGCTGAAAGTTCTGGATGACCTGGAAGAAAAACCGGATGTAATAGTATTGGATCCGCCGAGAGATGGAATCCATCCGAAAGCTCTGCCGAAGATCCTTTCCTATGGAGTAAACCGCATTGTGTATGTGTCATGTAAGGCAACCAGCCTTGCACGCGACCTGGAAACATTTCTTCAGGCAGGTTACCGCCTGGAAAAAGCCTGCTGCGTAGACCAGTTCTGCCAGACCGTCTGGGTTGAGACTGTGTGCCTCCTGAGCAAACGAAAACCAGATACCACGGTAAAACTCAGCGAGGATATGGATGATTACTATCGTATCATAAATGGTAAAGATGGGGAATGATGATTTCGCTATAGTGACTCGTTCACGTTGATAATATATCTGATTTTGGAGGGAAATTAATTTATGGATAAAGAAAAAGCAGATATGATTATTTATACGACAGAGGATGGTCTGACGAAAGTTGAAACTACTTTTGATGGTGATACAGTCTGGTTGTCTATTGATCAGATGGCCGAATTGTTTCAGAGAGATAAATCAACCATTTCCAGACATATAAAAAATATATTTACAGAAGGTGAATTACAGCGGGATTCAGTTGTTGCAAAATTTGCAACAACTGCTTCTGATGGAAAAGTTTACAATGTAGATTATTACAATCTTGATGTTATTATTTCTGTTGGCTATCGTGTAAAATCAAAACGAGGAACACAGTTCAGAATCTGGGCAACTGGGATTTTAAAAGAATACATGAGAAAAGGTTTTGCTTTAGATGACGATCGTTTGAAAAATCTGGGTGGCGGTGGATATTTCAAGGAATTGTTGGAGAGAATACGTGATATTCGTGCATCCGAGAAAGTGTTTTATCGTCAGGTTCTGGAAATTTATGCAACGAGCATAGATTACGATCCGAAAGCGGAAATATCCATTGTATTTTTCAAAAAAGTGCAAAATAAAATTCACTATGCAATTCATGGACAAACCGCAGCAGAAGTAATCTATAACAGAGCAGATGCAGAAAAAGAATTTATGGGACTTACTACTTTTAAAGGAAATCAACCAACATTAAAAGAAGCTGTAGTTGCAAAGAATTATTTATCTGAAAAAGAATTACGTGCAATGGGACAGCTGGTATCGGGATATCTTGATTTTGCAGAACGTCAGGCAGAACGAGAACAGGCTATGACAATGAGGGACTGGGCAGGGCATCTGGATCGGATTCTAACAATGAGCGGTGAACAGCTTTTGCAGGGGAATGGAAGTATATCACACAAACAGGCTATTGATAAAGCAACGGATGAGTATAAAAAATACAAAGCACGAACACTCAGCACAGTGGAAGAAGATTACCTGAATTCAATAAAAATGTTGGAGAAGAAAACAGATAATAAACAGTGATTTTGCCTGCAGGTTCTGATAAGTACCTGCAGGTTTTCTGTATAAGAAATAAAAGAAAATAAAGGAAACCTATTGACATATATAACACGAGTGTTATAATACAAACAAACATATGAATGAATGTTCATATGAAAACAACTTGAAGTTAAAATATGCAAAAAGGAGAATACCACCATGAAAAAATCCTACAAAATCGAAGTTGACTGTGCAAACTGCGCAAACAAAATGGAAGAAGCTGCAAAGAATACAGCAGGTGTAAAAGATGCAACTGTAAATTTCATGATGCTTAAGATGAATGTAGAATTTGAAGAAGGACAGAACCCGAAAGAAGTTATGAAAGAGGTTCTTAAGAACTGTAAGAAAGTAGAAGATGACTGCGAAATCTATTTATAAGCAGTGCCTGAAGAGAGTATTCTGTCTGTGATAAATGGCAGAATACTCTTTGAATGCCAAAGTATGCAAGAGAAGCTACCAGTGGCAGGGTTCTCTGTATATGCGGAGCAGATGGAGGAAAAGACTATGAATAAGAAGCAGAAAAAAATGCTGACAAGGATTATTGTGGCTACAGTATTGCTGGTTGCGCTGCATTTTATTCCTGTGACAGGAATTCCGGAATTTATCTGCTACCTGGCAGTTTATCTGGAAATTGGATATGATATTATCAAAAAAGCTTTCAAAGGCATTAAAAATGGACAGGTATTTGATGAAAATTTTCTGATGGCAATTGCCACTGTCGGTGCTTTCAGTCTGGCTGTTTATGAAAAAAGCAGTGACTATAATGAGGCTATCGCAGTTATGCTGTTTTATCAGATCGGTGAACTTTTCCAGAGTTATGCAGTGGGAAAAAGCCGTCGTAACATCAGTGAACTGATGGATATCCGTCCGGATTATGCGAATATTGAAAAAGATGGGAAACTGGAAAAAGTAGATCCTGACGAAGTTGAAATTGGATCTGTTATTGTTGTACAGCCTGGTGAAAAAGTCCCGATTGACGGTATTATTGTTGAAGGAAATACAACGCTGAATACAAGTGCGCTGACAGGAGAAAGCCTTCCGAGAAATGCAAAAACAGGAGATGAGATCATAAGTGGCTGCATAAACATGACAGGGGTACTGAAGATACAGACAACGAAGGAATTCGGAGAATCAACAGTATCAAAAATCCTGGAACTGGTGGAAAATTCAAGTTCACGCAAATCCAGATCAGAGAATTTTATTTCCAAATTTGCCCGCTATTATACACCGGCTGTATGCTATGGAGCACTGGCACTGGCAATTCTTCCTCCTCTGATAAATATGCTTATTCTTCATAATCCGGCAATGTGGGGCCAGTGGATTTACAGAGCTCTTACGTTCCTTGTTATCAGCTGTCCGTGTGCTCTTGTTATCAGTATTCCGCTGAGTTTTTTTGCAGGAATCGGCGGAGCCAGCAATGCAGGTGTCCTGGTAAAGGGCTCCAACTATCTGGAGACACTTTCTCGGACAAAATATGTTGTATTTGACAAAACAGGAACGCTGACAAAAGGTGTGTTTGAGGTAAGTGGTGTTCATCACAATTCATTAGAAGAAGAAAAAATTCTTGAATATGCGGCTCTTGCAGAGAGCTTTTCCACACATCCTATCAGCAGAAGTCTGAAGGCAGCCTATGGAAAAGAAATTGAACAGAAGCGTGTAACAGATGTGGAAGAAATCAGTGGAAACGGTGTTATGGCAAAAGTAGATGGCATTTCTGTTGCAGTTGGAAATGCAAAGCTGATGAAACGTATCGGTGTGGAAGCTGTAGAGTGCCATCATGTGGGAACTGTTATCCATGTAGCTGTTAATGGTGCATACGCAGGTCATATTCTGATCTCGGATGTGGAAAAACCAACTTCAAAAGAAGCAATCCGTAACCTGAAAAAGATCGGCATCAGAGAAACAGTCATGCTTACAGGTGATATTGATAAAGTTGCATATCAGGTGGCTGGAAATCTTGGCATTGATAAAGTTTACAGCGAACTGCTTCCGGCAGACAAAGTAACAAAGGTAGAAGAATTGCTGGACAGAAAATCTGAAAAAGAAAAACTTGCATTCGTAGGTGATGGTATCAATGATGCACCTGTGCTTTCCAGAGCGGATATAGGAATTGCCATGGGAGCACTCGGATCAGATGCGGCAATTGAGGCAGCGGATGTTGTACTGATGGATGATGATCCGATGAAAATCGTCAAAGCTATAAAGATTGCAAAGAAATGTATGCGTATTGTATATGAAAATATTTATTTTGCCATTGGAATCAAGTTGATCTGCCTGATCCTTGGTGCTGTCGGTATTGCAAATATGTGGGTGGCAATTTTTGCAGATGTAGGTGTTATGGTAATTGCCGTATTGAATGCGATCCGTACGTTATTTGTAAAGAATTTGTAACTATTCAGAAGGTAGTATCCCGCGAAGCGTTTTGGTATGTTTTTTGCCAAAATCCCGAGACATACAAGGCAATATACAGAAAGAGAGACAGATATGACAGATGAGAGAGAAGAAATAAGCTGCGAATGCCAGGAAATACATGAGGATCTCCTGAAGATAGTCAATGAAACAATGCCTGATGAAGAGGAATTATATGATCTGGCTGATCTTTTCAAGGTTTTTGCGGATTCTACCCGTATCCGTATCCTGTTTGTACTTTTTGAATCAGAGGTATGTGTATGTGATCTGGCAAAAGTCCTGAACATGACTCAGTCAGCCGTATCACATCAGCTCAGAATCCTGAAACAGAACAAACTGGTCAAAAACAGAAGAGAAGGAAAATCAATTTTTTATTCCCTGGCTGATGATCATGTAAGAACCATTATTTCTATGGGAAGAGAGCATATTTTAGAGTAACTGGTGAGTATTTGCATGTAATATGCCTGTGGCGGAGAGTAGAATATGGACTATTTATCAAATAATGTGGCAGTGAATCTGAAAAGAACCAGACAGGCAAGAGGAATGAGCCTTGATCAGGTATCAGAACAGACCGGCGTCAGTAAGAGTATGCTTGCACAGATTGAAAGAGGAACAGCAAATCCATCTCTGGGAGTACTGGGAAAAATCACCAGCGGACTACGTATAGAGTTTCAGGAACTGATCCAGCCGCCAAGAGTGGACTGCTGTCTTGTAACTCCGGAAGACCTGGTTCCGACAAAAGAACAGACAGGGCAGTACAAAGTCTGGACATGTCTGCCTTATGAAGATACACGCCTGGTTGAAGTTTACAGAATAGAAGTTGAACCTGGTGCGACTTACATCAGTGGAAGCCATGGGGAAAAGACAAGGGAGTATCTGGTCGTTACAGACGGAGTTCTTACAATAGAATGCCATGGTCAGAAATATGATATACACAAAGATCAGGTTTTTAAATTTGAAACAGATCAGGGGCATATATACAGAAATATGGGAACGGAAAAGGCATGCTGTACCTGTTTCTTTCTGGACTACCATGGAAAATGACAATGGTGGCCGGAGGCTTCACAGAGATCCCTATGACTGCAGACAGGAGAAAAATAATGATAAAATCAGTAATCTTTGATCTGGATAATACTTTATATGATTATGACCGAAGTCATGTTTATGGGATGAAGGCACTGTCAGATTATTGTGGAAAAAATTTTCATATGTCGCCGGAAGAAACAGAACAGTGCTACAGAAAAGCAAACAGGATTGTAATCGACCGTATCGGAACGGATACTGCCTCAATCCATAACAGGCTTATTCGGACTCAGTGTATGCTTGAACTTATTGACAGGCCACTGTTTCCTTACGCACTTGAAATGTATCATGCATACTGGGACGAATCAATCAGACAGACACTGCCTTCACCCGGAGTACTGGATTTCCTGAAAGAGCTGAAAAAAAGAAATATCCGAACAGGAATAGGAACAGATATGACTGCTTATATTCAGTACAAAAGAATTGAGCATATAGGTGCAGCACCGTATATAGACTTTGTTGTGACAAGTGAAGAAGCAGGGGTGGAAAAACCGCATTATCATTTATTTGAACTCTGTGCACAGAAAGCAGGGGTACGTCCGGAAGAATGCATCTTTATCGGAGACAACGTAAAGAAAGATATTGAAGGTGCGTGGGAAAGTGGAATGAAGGGGATCTGGTATACACAGGAAAAAGATCCTCCGGAGCACAGATACTTCCCTGTGTTACGTTCATTCAGAAATATAGATATGGATCAGTTTCTTGAATGATTGAAAAATAAAAAGTGCAATATAATGCACAAAATAGACTGAATAATCATAGGTGATAAGCTGAAAAGTCTTTTAAAAGTGGCAAAAATCTTTTTGATAAAAAGATGTTGACAAACAATACCCATAGTGATATTGTATACGTGTACAAAATAATATACAAAAATTAAGCAAAGGCGCTTACCGGTAACGGAAATCTGCTTTTGCTTTTTTTTTATGCAAAAGTATGCAAGAGAAGCCGCCAGTGGCAGGTTCTCTGTATTATCTTAAGGATGCGGGGAGGAATCAGCAATGAAATTAAAAGACACAGGATTAACTTTTCAGGACATCAAGGACAAAGTAAACAAATACATGATCGAGACTTATGAGAGGTTCGATTTTCTTGCTGAAACAGCAGAAGGCATGTATATCTACGATGAAAATGGTACACCATATCTTGATTTTTATGCAGGTATTGCCGTAAACAGTGCCGGAAACTGTAACCCGAAAGTAGTTGCAGCAGTAAAAGACCAGGTAGAAGACATCATGCATACTTTCAACTATCCATATACAATTCCGCAGGCTCTGCTTGCTGAAAAAGTCTGCGAGACAATCGGAATGGACAAGATTTTTTACCAGAACTCAGGTACAGAAGCAAACGAAGCCATGATCAAAATGGCACGTAAATATGGCATTGAAAAATACGGCCCGAACCGTTATCATATTGTAACTGCAAAAATGGGATTCCATGGAAGAACATTTGGAGCAATGTCAGCAACCGGCCAGCCGGCAAATGGATGCCAGGTTGGATTCGGACCTATGACATATGGTTTCTCTTATGCACCATACAATGACCTTCAGGCATTTAAAGATGCATGTACAGAAAATACGATCGCAATCATGGTAGAGCCTGTACAGGGCGAAGGCGGTGTACATCCTGCTACAATGGAATTCATGCAGGGACTCCGCAAATTCTGTGATGAAAACGATATGCTTCTCCTGATTGATGAGGTGCAGACAGGATGGTGCAGAACAGGTGCTGTAATGTCTTATATGAATTACGGAATCAAGCCGGATATCGTATCTATGGCAAAAGCACTTGGAGGTGGAATGCCGATCGGTGCAATCTGTGCAACTGCAGAAGTTGCAAAAGCATTTACAGCCGGATCACACGGAACCACATTTGGTGGACATCCTGTAAGCTGTGCAGCAGCACTTGCAGAAGTAAATGAACTGCTTGACAGAGACCTTGCAGGAAATGCAAAGAAGGTTGGCGATTATTTTGCAGAAAAACTTGCAAAACTCCCACATGTAAAAGAAGTAAGACATCAGGGACTCCTGGTTGGTGTGGAATTTGATGATACCATCAGCGGAGTTGAAGTAAAACATGGCTGTCTGGACAGAAAACTTCTGATCACAGCTATCGGTGCACATATTATACGTATGATTCCACCGCTTATCGTAACAGAAGAAGAATGTGACAAAGCAGTAGCTATCATTGAAGATACACTTAAATCCCTGGAAAAATAATAAACAGTTAAAAGAGTGCACAAAGAGGTGACAAGGGCGTCGCGGACTATAATAACAGTTCGCACGCCTTTTGTTTTTCCGATAAGTAAATGATGTGAGAGGAAATCGATATGAAACATCTGGTCATAACAATCGGCTGCGAATACGGAGCCAAAGGAAACGCCATAGGAAGAAAAATTGCACAAGACCTGGGAATCAAATTCTACAGCAGAGAACTTGTAGATGAGATTTTTGAAGAGGTTGGTATTCCCATGGAAATCATGGAAAAAGTAGAAGAAGGAGGCACTATTGCCGGAAAAGGTGCAGAAGGCGATGTCCGTGGATCATTCTCAAAATATGCGGATCTGACGGAACGTGCAATACATGTGCAGAAACAGATTGTAAGAAAGCTTGCCGAAAAAGAATCCTGTGTGATTATAGGACGTTCGGCAGATTATATATTGAAAAACTCCGAAAATCTGAATCTTCTGAGAGTATTTATTTATGCACCGGACGAAACAAGAATACATAACATTATGAAAAGTCACAGTCTTTCAGAAAAAGATGCGCAGATTTTGCTGAACGAAAAAGATAAAAGGTATCATGCAAGGCATCTGGCGCTGACAGGAAGCAATCGAGGTGACCGTCACAACAGGGATATACTGATGGACAGTTCTTATCTTGGAATAGACGGAACAGCGGAGTATCTGGAAGAACTTGTCAGAAGAAAATTCGGAAGTGAGGAGGAATGAGAGTATGGGACAGAAGAAATCAGAATTTGATAAAGTTTTCAGTGCGTGGGATATTCTTGTGATCGCATTTGGCGCCATGATCGGATGGGGCTGGGTTGTCTCCTCCGGAACATGGATTGATGCAGGTGGAGTTGTAGGTGCAGCGCTTGCTTTTGCAATTGGTGGTGTCATGATCTTTTTTGTAGGTCTTACCTATGCAGAACTTACAGCAGCGATGCCTCAGTGCGGCGGTGAACATGTATTCAGCTACAAAGCTATGGGACCGACAGGTTCTTTTATCTGTACCTGGGCAATTATTCTGGGGTATGTGGGAGTTACCTGTTTTGAAGCATGCGCATTCCCGACAATTATTACTTATCTGTGGCCGGAATTTCTGAAAGGTTATCTCTATACAGTTGCAGGATTTGAGATTTATGCTTCCTGGCTGATCGTTGCCATTATTGTAGCTTTTCTTATCATGATGATAAATATTATGGGTGCAAAAACAGCTGCTGTGCTCCAGACTGTTCTCACCTGTATTATCGGAGGCGCCGGTATACTTCTTATTGTTGCATCTGTTATAAACGGAAATGTGGACAACCTTCAGGGACAGATGTTTATCGGTGAAACAACAGGATCTATGGCTAAAAATGTTCTGAAGGTAGCTGTCATCACTCCCTTCTTCTTTATTGGTTTTGATGTTATCCCACAGGCAGCAGAGGAAATCAATGTACCGCTGAAAAAAATCGGTAAGATGATGATCCTGTCTGTTGTACTGGCAGTAGTGTTTTATTCATTTGTTATTCTTTCTGTTGGATATATACTGAATCCTGCTGAGATTGCACTTTCACAGAATACAACAGGGCTGGTAACAGCAGATGCCATGGCAAAAGCATTCGGAACATCAGTTATGGCGAAAGTTATCATTGTAGGTGGTATGTGCGGTATTATTACATCGTGGAACTCTTTTATGATCGGTGGTTCCCGTGCCCTGTATTCCATGGCTGAGTCTTATATGATCCCGAAAGTGTTTGCAAAACTTCATCCAAAGCACAAAACACCGGTAAATGCACTGATCCTTATTGGAATCCTTACAATGATAGCGCCTTTTGCAGGACGTGTCATGATGGTATGGATCTGTGATGCAGGAAACTTTGGATGCTGCCTGGCATATTGCATGGTTTCTGTTTCATTTCTGATTCTCCGCAAAAAAGAACCTGATATGCCAAGACCATATCGTGTGCCTGCATATAAATTTGTAGGAACTATGGCAGTAATCCTTTCCGGATTTATGGTACTGGTATATTGTATTCCTGGTTCAGGTGGAACACTGGTCATGCAGGAATGGTTGATGGTAGGTGGCTGGAGTCTCCTTGGAGTGACATTCTTTGCAGGATGTAAACTGAAATACAAAGAAAAATTCGGCAGTCTTATCGAGATTATTTCTGATGAAGATGCAGCATCTCTTATGCCGGAGGCTGATGATGAAGAACTTGATCTTGTCATTGACGCTGCAATTGACAGGGTACTCTCCAGAATGACTGCATAAATTAAAAGACATTATATATAGAAGAAAAGAGGCAAATTATGAATCCATTTGAATTTTTTATTCCACAGAATATTATAGTAGGAGCAGGGACAATGTCAAAACTACCGGAATGTGCAGAGAAGCTTGGCGGCTCGCATGCAATGCTGATTTCAGGTCCTACACTTCGCAAAATGGGAATTGTGGATAAAGCAGCTGATTATCTGAAAAAAGCAGGTGTTTCTGTGGATATCTTTACAGATGTTGAGGCAAATCCATCTGTGACAACTGTAGAAAAGGCAACCGAAGCGTTTAAAGGATCAGGGGCTGATTTTATTGTGGCACTGGGCGGCGGCTCACCGATGGATGTGGCAAAGGCAGTAGGTGTTACTGCAAAATTCGGCGGAAGCATTACAGAATATGAAGGCGCACATAAGGTACCGGGAAAAATCATTCCGCTGATCGCAATTCCGACAACAGCAGGCACCGGCTCTGAAGTGACAGCATTTTCTGTAATTACAGATCACAGCAGAGATTACAAACTGACTGTGTTCAGTTATGAACTGCTTCCTTCTTATGCAATCCTTGATCCGGAACTTCTGACTTCTGCACCGGCATCTGTTGCTGCAGCCTGCGGAATTGATGCCTTTATTCACGCAGAAGAAGCATATGTTTCAACTGCTGCATCACCATTTTCAGATGCAATGGCAGAAAAAGCTATGGAACTGATTGGCAGAAATATCAGACGTTTTGTTGCCAGAAGAACAGATCTGGAAGCGGCAGAAGCCATGATGACAGGTTCCCTTTTTGCAGGAATTGCCTTTTCCTTTGCCAGACTTGGTAATGTACATGCAATGAGCCATCCGGTCAGTGCATTTTTCAATGTTCCACATGGTGTTGCAAATGCAGTTCTTCTTCCTGTAATTGCAGAATATAATGCCCTTGCTGATCATGGAAGGTATCTGAAAATATTTAATTACATCAGTCCAGTAAAAGCTTATCAGGAAGAATTCGAGCCAATGATGATTGTTGACGCAATACAGGAACTGAATGAGGCAATCGGAATTCCGCAGGATCTTACGACAGCAATCCGACAGGCTGCAAGAGGCCGTGAAGTGACAGCTGAAGAAATTGAAAGCAAAATCGACGCAATGGCCGATGATGCCATGAAGAGTGGCAACATTGCAGTTAACCCGCGTTCTTCCAGAAAACAGGATATTATAGAACTTTATCGTAAAGCATTATAAAAATACATAATACGGATATGATTATAAAAGTTGCTGTGAACGGAGTGAACCAATGTCATTTACTTAAGGAAAATGTACTGTAAATAGTCTTGATAAATATTGGATGCTGGTATACTTAACGCTTTTTCAGACAGTCATAATGCGATATGTGCAA